>CAYTUO010000415.1:0-4048 GCA_964441015.1 uncultured Pleurocapsa sp. | reverse complement strand
ACTTCGTATATCTTATGATTACTTCGCCCTTGCCTCTTACTCTAGAAGAATTTCTGGCACTTCCAGAAACCGATGTCACTTACGAATTAAAAGAGGGTCAAGCTATTCCCAAAATGTCTCCTAAATTCTTCCACTCTCAAATCCAAAAAACTCTCTTGTTTCTACTCCATCACTGGTCTGAGAATAAAGGTAGAGTAGAACCCGAATGGGCAATAACTCTGCAACGAAATGGAAACGATTGGGTTCCAGTACCAGATTTAACCTACGTTTCCTTTGAACGCTTAAGTGCTGATTGGATGAAGGATGAAGCTTGTCCCGTTGCTCCCGAATTAGTCATAGAAATTATCTCACCAGGACAATCTTTTGGCGATTTAGCAGAGAAAGCTACGGATTATTTAAAAGCAGGAGTATTGAGAGTCTGGATTGTCGATACGCAAGCGAGAACTATCACTGTTTTTTATCCTTCAAATCCACCGCAAACCTTACGAGGAACATCACCCTTAACTGACTCTTTATTAGAAGGACTTCAAATTACTCCCCAACAGATTTTTCAACAAGCAGGATTTTCTAATGAGTAACAACACTATTACGAGGAAGTTTTTGCCGAATGTTATCAAGATGGTAGAGAATTAGCCTCAGATGAAACAGGATTATCTTTGTCAGCGTTTCCTAGTGAATCTTTTTTTACTCTTGAAGATACTCTGAATCCCAATTATTTACCCGATTAACATCAGTCTAATTAACCCAAACGCCAATTCTCCCAAAACAACCCCTGAATCCGTTCAAATTCTTTGGGAGTTGCTGTAATTAATTTAAGATTATGAGTAATGGCTGTTGCAGCGATTAAAAGATCGTAAGCACCGATGGGAGTACCAGATTGTTTGAGATCTGCTCTAATTTTAGAAGCACAAATAGCTTCTTGATGCCCAAAAGCAATAATTGAGATAGAAGCAAAAAATTCATCAAGGATTGGTCGTAAGTTCTTTGCCTTCCCTGGATTGAGAAGTAGTCCATATTCAACTTCCATCAGCGTTATCGCAGAAACAGCAATGTCGCCAGGAGGGTGATTTTTGATCTGCACTAGGGTATTGGTATCACCTTTAACAAAATCACTAATCGTACAAGTATCAAGCAGAATCAGCACTAAATTACCTCATCTTCTTTCGGCGGTAAAAGTTCCTCTCTGTAAGCTTCAAAAGTAATCCCATCCCTTAAACCTTGAAAATTAAGGATAGTTGATGACCATTGAGATTGTTCTTCCTTGGTAATTAAAAGCTGTATTGCTTCTCGAATCAAAGCATTGCGAGATTTTCCTGTAGAACGAGATAAAGCTTGTAGTTTCTGACTTAATTCATCTTCTAAATAAAGATTAAAGTTCATGACTTAATCAAAAGAATACCGATTAATTTTATTATAACAGGTCATAACAGGTTAATAAAAATAAACTAAGAAAGCGGAAGCATTTTTGCCAGGTTAATTGGTTAGATTGATAGCAAAGCAACATTGAATAAAACAAATATACTACTATGGAATCTATCGATCTAGAAACGCTAACAGAACCCATCCAAGACACCATCCGTGTTTGCGCCCTTCATGCTTTTGCCTACTGTCCTCGTTTGTTTTACCTAGAAGAAGTAGAAGAACTTTATACTCAAGATGCTGCCGTTTTTGCTGGACGGCGGTTACATGAGGAAATTGAGAAACTCGAAGACGAAGAATGGCTTGATCTCTATCTCGAAGACGAACACTTGGGATTGCGAGGACGAGTTGACGCATTACGCACCCGCGACGGACAAACCATTCCTTACGAACACAAACGGGGAAAGTGCGATCGCGATGAGAACAAAAAGCCTCAAGCATGGGACAGCGATAAACTACAAATTCTCGCTTATTGCTGTCTTCTTGAAGCTGCATTAGGCATTACGGTTCGAGAAGGGAGAATCCGCTATCACGCCGACAACGTATTGGTTCGCGTTCCTCTCGATGATACAGGACGCAAATGGGTAAAAGAGTCCATTCAACAAGCAAGGGAGTTAAGAAAGTCTCCCTATCGTCCTCCTGTGACAAACAACGAACATCTTTGTTCTCGTTGCTCCCTGTCTCCTGTTTGTTTGCCCGAAGAGGCGCGACTTGCCCACAATCAAGAATGGCATCCAGTTCGCCTTTTTCCTCAAGACGACGAACGAGATGTAATCCACATCCTCGAACCAGGGACAAGGGTAGGACGTACTGGAGAACAACTCAAAATTAGCCGACGCAATGAACCCGATGAAAAAGTGTCCATTGGACAGGTTAGCCAAGTTGTTCTCCATAGTTTCTCCCAAATTTCCAGCCAAGCTGTTCATTTTCTCGCTTATAAAGACATTGGAATTCACTTTGTCTCTGGCGGAGGGCGTTATATCGGCAGCGTGGATACTCGTTCTGGAAGCATTCAACGACGCATTCGTCAGTATCGGGCATTGAGTCAATCGGACTTTTGCCTCGAACTTGCCCGAAAACTGGTCAATTGTCGAGGTGAGGGACAGCGTAAGTTCCTCCTGCGCGGCAAACAAAAGCTTAAACAAGATTCTGCTGAATTAGAGAAAACAATTTCTCAAATGAAAGCCGTTCTCAAACAAGTTCCTCAAATTCAATCCCTTGACTCATTATTGGGGGTTGAAGGTAATTTGGCGGCTCTTTATTTTGGGGCATTACCTCATGTATTGGGTCAGGATATCCCTGATTTACTGCGATTTTCGGGTCGCAATCGTCGTCCTCCTAAGGATCGCTTTAATGCTTTGTTGAGCTTTGGTTACTCCCTACTGATTAAAGATGTAATGAATGCTATTCTCACCGTTGGTTTAGAGCCAGCCTTGGGATTCTATCACCAACCCCGTACTCAAGCGCCGCCATTGGCATTAGATTTGATGGAAGTTTTCAGAGTTCCTTTAGTGGATATGCCTGTGGTTACTTCAATTAACCGCAATCAATGGGATGTAGAGGCTGATTTTGATGTTCGGGGACAACAGGTATGGCTTAGCAATACAGGACGGCGAAAATTCATCAATATTACGAACAGCGCAAAGCAGAAACTTGGAAACATCCCGTAACGGGTTATTCCTTAACCTATCGCCGTTTATTGGAGTTAGAAGTTCGATTGCTCGAAAAAGAGTGGTCGGGTGAAGGTGGATTGTTCGGTCAGTTGATTGTACGGTGAGGAGGTGTTATGGCAGAACTAAAGAATTGGTATCTAATCTGTTACGATATCCGTTGTCCGAAGCGATGGCGTAAAGCTTACAAGCTTCTTGGGGGCTATGGCGATCGCATTCAATACTCGATTTTTCGTTGTTGGTTGAGTCAGCGAATGCGCGAAAAGCTTCGTTGGGAGTTAGAGAAAGTTTTAACCAAAGAGGATGATTTAATTCTGATTCGTCTCTCTCAACAGTGTGTGCAAGATTTACCAAAGTACAATCGTCCCAATACTTGGCTGTTAGACGAAAAAGGTTTTCGGATTGTCTGAAAATGCAAGCACCTCTGAGTGGAATGGCGCGAGAACGGTTAAAAATGCCTGTAACCTTTATCTGCTCTAAATTAGAGTCGTGTTGACTCGTCAAGGAGGTGCTTGTAAATTTTCAAAACTATTGTTGTACAAGGATCTTAGCTAAGAGCAAAGTCGCTATTGACAGCCCAATTGAGTAAATTTTTGCCATTTATTATGAGCTAGATTTAATAACTTATTATCCTGTAACAGATTTGCCAATTGGATTATTAAATAATAGATTCCGTCCATTTTCTGATGGTCAGACAATAGCAACTGCTACAGAAGCAGACGATGGTGCTGCAATTACTATGCAAATATTAAAACTTTTAGCTAATGGTGATCCTGTTGCTTTCAATGATGTTCGTTATTATGAAGATGGTATATGGGACTTTAATAATTCTGGTTCACTAGCCCCATGGTTTGCAAAAAAATCAGATACTTCATTTGAAGGATTACAAGTATTCCGTCAGCCACCGATGTATTTCAAAGAAGGCGGTGGAACATCTCGTGTGATAGCCGCACCAGGAC
>CAYTUO010000414.1:0-4071 GCA_964441015.1 uncultured Pleurocapsa sp. | reverse complement strand
AAGCGGGCAGCGAGAATCGAACTCGCATCATTAGCTTGGAAGGCTAAGGTTTTACCACTAAACTATGCCCGCAACAGAGCCTTAAAAATTTCACCTTATCTAGAGTAACACAATTTAACCTAATGTAACCATCTCAGACAAAATTTTCGCTCATCGTTTTAGCATCCGCGCCATTTCTCGTTCGTCTTGACGGCGTTTGAGGGTTTCGCGTTTGTCGTGAAGTTTCTTCCCTCGTCCAAGTCCCAAACTAATTTTTACCCAGCTACCTTTGAAGTACATTTTTAAAGGAACTAAGGTTAATCCCTTCTGTTCTACTTGTCCGATTAACTTGTTAATTTCCCGACGATGCAACAGTAGCTTGCGAGTACGGCGAGGATCGTGATTAAAATATTGTCCGCTTGCTTCGTAGGGAGAGATGTGGACGTTAATCAATAACGCTTCTCCATTGCGGATTAAAGCATAACCATCCCGCAGGTTAACCTTTCCTGCACGAATCGATTTAACCTCGGTTCCTACAAGCTCAATTCCCGCTTCGTAAGTCTCTAGAATTTCGTAAAGAAAGCGAGCTTGGCGATTATCGCTGAGAATTTTAATTTTATTATCTTGATCGCTCATCGTTTTTAGAGAAAACCCGACACTCTGGGGGCAGACAACCTAAACTAATACTTGTCGTCTAAATAAGCCTCTAGTACGAGTTTAACCTTTTCTGCCTTAATTATTGATTGAGCTTGTGAACTTTGAGAAAGTTAGTACCTCTCGGTTTTTGTGTGGGAATTCCTGCCATAATCAGCACGAGATCGCCAGGAGAAGCTAAATTGCGTTGGAGCAGATAAGTTTCAGCTTGCTTGACCAAATCTTCAAAAGACTCTACCTCGCGCTCAATTAAGATGGGTATTACGCCCCAAATGAGGTTTAATCGGTGATAGACTTTGGGATTGGGGGTAAAGGCGATTACGCTAGCTCTGGGACGTTCTCCGGCGGCAATTTGGGAGGTATAACCCGTACTGGTAAAAGTAACTATATAGCGTAAGTCGAGAATTTTGTCAATAGCATTAAGGGCTTCACTGAGAGCGTGAGTTTCATCGGTTTTAGCGGGTGGATGATTGACAAATTGAAGGTCTTTTTCGACTTCTTTAGCAATTTTGACGAGCATTTCTACGGATTTTACCGGAAAATCTCCAACTGCCGACTCTCCAGACAGCATTACGGCATCAGTCCCGTCAACAATAGCATTGGCGACATCGCTAGCTTCGGCGCGGGTAGGACGTGCGTTACGAATCATGCTATCTAGCATTTGGGTTGCCGTAATTACTGGAATGCTTTTGCGATTGCACATCCGAATAATCTGCTTTTGCAGCATCGGCACTTTTTCGGGACTCATTTCTACTCCCAAATCTCCTCGTGCTACCATCAAGCCATCACATTCTTCTAAAATGGTTTCTAAATTGGCGATCGCTTGGGGTTTTTCAATTTTGGCAATGACTGGTACGTCAGAGGCCCCTTTTTCGAGCAAAAATTCCTTTAAGGCGCGAATATCTTCAGCTTTACGGACGAAACTTAAGGAAACCCAATCTACCCCTTGTGATAATCCAAATTCGAGATCCTGCTTATCTTTTTCCGTCATCGAGGGAAGGCGCAAATCTAAACTCGGTAAATTGACTCCTTTACGACTTTTGAGAATACCGCCTTCAACCACTTGACAAACAATAGCATTTCCCAGGATCTGTGCGATCGTCAATTCTAATAGACCATCATCGATCAATACCTGCGCTCCTAGTTCGGCTTCTTCTGCTAAATTGGGATAATCTATTGATGCAGTATTGGGTTGATTTTGATACTCAGCGATGGGTAATAAAGTAAGATAGTCACCATCCTTGAGAGTTATTGAACCGTTTGGCAGTTCTCCGACTCTGATTTTTGGGCCCTGAAGATCTTGGAGTAACGTCACAGGAGTATCTAATTCCTCAGAGACGGAACGCAATAGAGAAACCATGCGACTATGATCTTCATAGTTTCCGTGAGAGAAATTTAACCGCGCTACATTCATTCCCGTTTGAATCATTTTTTTGAGTATTTCGGGGGAACTACTTGCCGGCCCAATAGTCGCTACAACTTTAGTCCGATGTGTAAGAGGTTTCATCAATATTTTGCCTAGTTTTTAATTTACGAGTAATTTTTTATAAAAATCGAGTTGCTGTTTCGCTAAAGCTTTATTAGTATACTTTTCCATTGCCCTTTCATACCCTTTTTGGGCTAATTCTTTAGCTAATGCTGGTTGTTCTATTAACTGGCGCAAACATTGCTGTAGGGCTTCAACTTTACTCTCTGGAAAAACTAAACCCGCATTGCCAATTACATTAGGAATTTCTCCAGAATCTGAACCAATAACTGGTATTTGACAAGCCATTGCTTCAATCAATACATGACCAAATTGTTCTTTCCAACCAGCCGCCGTTAAAGTTTTAAATTCAGCAGTCGTTTCGGATGGCAAAACGAGAGTATCCATCAGATTAATATAGCGAGTAACTTCATCATGAGGAACGCTTTCTACGATAATTAATCTGTCTTGAATTCCTGCCTTGGTTGCTTCTGAAATAATCGTTTCTTTAAGAGACCCTCTTCCCAATAAAAGTAGCTTCCAGGATAACTCTTTCAAACCAGCAATCGCTTTAATTAGCGTTAATATTCCTTTTTCGGAGACGAAACGCCCGACAAATCCAACGACAAATTCATCGGGTTTAATTCCTGATTGAAAAGCTAAATCTGGTTGCGGATGGCGAGAAAATAATTGTTCGTCTACTCCCAATTGCGGCATTACAGTAACAGCTTTTTTATATCCCCGATCGCGCAAAATATCTGCTGCATCTTGATTGCCAGCAATGAGTCCATCGGTGTTACTGAGATTATAATTTTCTAAAACAGAAACGGGAAATTTAGATTGATAAGGGAGATTCCACCAAGTAAAAAAAACATTTTTCGCCTTCAATCCTAAGAGGCGATTTAGAGTAATTAATTCAGCATAACCAAATGATTTTGCTCCTTGTTCGACTTGAATAATTTGAGGTCGAAAACTTTGCAGCAAACGAATAATATCTGTTCCAAATGTTAGTAATCCTTGATTATTTTGACTAAAATTTGAGATGGGGACGATGCGAAAGCAGCGATCAGTATAAGGTTTTGTTTCAATAATTTTATTTTGAATTCCGCCAGGTTGCCAGCGTTTCGGGACTACTACAGTTACTTCAATTTCTGGTTCTAAATTCGCGATTGTTTTTAATTTTTCACAGTTTAAATCGACAATATAAGTATGACTAGCAACAAGAATTTTCATAGGAATTTGTTGTTAGTGATTAGTTAAAGTTCTGGATCTTGACGAGTATAAATTTGTCCGTCTTCCCACAGCGATTTAGTTAGTGTGCTAAAGGCATCAATAAAGCCTAAGCTATAAAAAAGACCGCGAGAAAGAATTTTGATAGGAGAACCGCCTTTGTTGCAAGGAGGATTTCCCAGAACGTGACAATCAAATAATTTGGCATAGAGGCGCAATTGTTGAGTTAGCGTCAGATTTTTGAGCGCCATGAGAAAGTGATTGTGATAAAAAGTTAATTGATATTGTAGCGATCGCGTGTTGAGATCGTGACAGCCTCCCGTTTCTTCACCGAGATGGACGAGATCGGCTTCTGGATCGTACCAGATCTGATAGCCCGTCTGCCGCAATCGCAGGCAAAAATCTGACTCCTCTCTCACCGCACTCCCTCGAAACCGTTCGTCAAACCAGATGCCGTGTTTGGTGAAAATTTCGCGCCGAAATGACATATTACAGCCTCTAGTAGAAATAACGCGCTGCGGCTTCACCGTATGAACTAAATCGATATAATACCAAGCAATGCCAGGGTCCATCGCTTCTGGGGGCAAGTATTCGATAGTATAGGGAGAATCTCCTAGACTAGCTTTTTGGGAATCGGCTAGTTTCAGGCGATCGAAGACTCGTCCCGCGACTGCCCCAATTTCTGGTCGTTCCTGGTAGTTACGCGCGTGAGCTTTTAAATATCCCGACCGTAGCTTAATATC
>CAYTUO010000413.1:0-4077 GCA_964441015.1 uncultured Pleurocapsa sp. | reverse complement strand
ATGGGAATGGTTGAGTGCGATGAACGCCAAGTCAGTTATCGATTGGGATGAAATGTTTGAGTATCTACCGGAGACGATAGTAGAACTCAAAGACAAACCAGGGGTTTTGCATCGGATCGATCGCTATGAAGCCATGATGGTACCTCCGATCTGGTTAGTAAACGATCTGTGTCCGCGCTATCCCTATGAATTAAGGATTGTGTCGCGTCGAGAAATAAAAGTTTGTGAATTAGATCTGCAACCATTGCTAGTGTAGCCTGTGCTTCAGGATTGAACTGTTATTTTAGTCGCACGCGCTATTAATTCTTGCTATCAGTGAGTAAAACTGTGGTCTGCTCGTACAACCGTCCGCTGAGGGAGCAGGCGATCGCCTGCTCGAACTAACCGCCTATCTGGGATATGGTTCGGCTGTAGGTCGCTTCGGCAGTGCCAGAATCCCGCCCCTTGTAGTTGATTTCCGGTTTGAGCCGGAGTAACTCTCGAACGCGATCGCGCAATTCTGCCATAGGTACGCCCACCCGCAACGCAGTTTTCAGATCGATCTGCCCAGTTTCATTCAATAAGCAGGGACGTAACCAGCCATTCGCAGACAGGCGCATCCGGTTACAGCGATCGCAAAAACACTCCGACATCTGACTGATAAACCCCAGAGTACCTTTCGCACCGGGAATCTGGAATACATCCGCCGGGCCATTACCCCGGACATAGCCAGCAGTCAGACCCCAGCGAACGCGAATCCGTTGCCGCAATTCCTCCGAAGAAATCCAGCCCCGTTCGCCAAACAGGTGGGCATTGCCAACGGGCATGAATTCAATCTCCTCTGGGATACAGTACTGGCAGCGAAAGTTACAGCGATCGACCAGACTTATGCGAAGATAATCAACCCGATTCATTCCCTAACCTCTCTACACCAACTCAAATTCCTTCAGTGCGGGTAAAAAATTGCGATTTTCGTGATTAGAGCGACTGAGTTTGATAAGTGCAAAGCGCTGAAGCGGGGTAAGAGATGCCCACTGCTCTAGGGTTAAGGTAATGCCAAAGCTGCTACTTTGAACCTGGACGCTGGTAGGAATCGCCCCAGCATCGTGCCATTCAGGAGTGAGGTCGATGGGGAGGTCGCTGGGGCGATCGCCGCCATGCAGAGTGACCAGTTGATGCACTATTTCTCGATAGGTTTGCACCTCAGCTTCCGTTTCGCAGGGGAGTTCTACCAACTTTTGTCGCTCTGCTTGTGAAAAACGATTCCAATCCGGCAGTTTAAGTTTAACGCCGCAGGTATCTAGTTTATAGCGCACCTGCATCGGGATGCAGCGGAGGCTTTCAACGAAATCGGCTTCAAATTGAAAAAAAGTCATGATGCTGTATTAAACAGTTGTATTTAGTGATGGACGGGGGTACTTAGCCGCAAAAACGTCCGCCCCAGTACCCAGGCACACAGCAGGGCAAAAACACTGAACAACATGAATCCCGGAGCATAGCTATCGATTACTTGCTTAAATAGTCCCAATTCCAGCAGCGGGAAGAAACCTCCTAGTCCCCCCGCCGCCCCAACTAAACCCGTAACTGTACCAACTTGCTTGGGAAAATATTGCGGCACTAATTTGAAGACACCACCGTTGCCCAAACCCAGAAGAATGGAACATCCCAAGGCCCCGATAGTAAAAGGCACGATAAATGGTAACGCCATCAGCCAGCCGATCGCAAACAAGCCCAAAAAGACGAACAAAAGCAGAGTTTGACCGCCAATGCGATCGCTCAGCCAACCCCCAATAGGACGAGATAGCGTTGCCAGAATGACAAAAAAAGCAGTGCGGGCACCAGCATCAGTGGGAGACAAGGCCGATCCAACCTGCTAAAACCGGGCCGCCGAAGACCGCGATCGATTGTCCAATGTTGCCCGCCCCATAGATACCCACTGCCGCGCCTTGAATTTCGGGAGGATACCAGCGCGAAACAAAGGCGACACCAATGGCAAAGGAAGTGCCCAGCAGTCCTAAGAAAAATCCCCAGAATAATAGGCTGGAATAGGAATGATTAATCGCTAACGCTACGGTGGGAATGATCCCAAAGCCTAACAGCAGGCTGAACACCGATCTTGCCCCAAAGCGATCAGTCAACATACCCGCTGGAATTCTTCCTATAGAACCGAGCAAGACGGGAATCGCAATCATCAAACTCGCTTGACCAACAGATAGTCCTAATTCTTTTTTCAGTAACGGTGCTAGACCTGCGATTAGCCCCCAGTTGGCAAAGGCGATCGCGAAGGCAATGGTTGCCAGAAATAGACTCTTTGGGGCTGTTGGGTGTACTTTTTCAGATTGTTTAGAACTGGTCATGGCAAAAATTATGAAAGGATTATGAAACAACCTAGAATCATGATACGGTGATGATACGGTGATAATCTCTATCTTCATTCTTCGATCGTTCAAACGTGGGATTGGCAAGAAACACCGAAGAAAAAGAGGGAAGCCATTAAGTTTGCGAGCATTGATTCGACACTGGCATTATCGATCGCTCTATTCATTAATGCTGCAATCTTGATTTTATCGGCTGCCACGTTCCACTTTTCTGGTCATCAGGATGTGGCAGAGATTCAAGATGCTTGGTTATTGCTACAGACGTTCTTAGGATGGTTACACCCTGCCCCATGATGCGCTAATTAAACCCTGAAAAAAATGGTTGATGCGATCGTCAGCCAGAACACGGTCGTAGAATTTATCTACCGCAGCTTCTACGGCGGCTTGTCCGTCCAGTTGTTCAAACAAAAGAACTCTTGCAAAAGTCTCCTGCAAACGTTAGAACTGAAGGGAATTTTCAGGTTTTTGGGGAAATCGATCGCTGATTCCACACCACCACTTGTGGGGGTCGCCAAACATATTGTAGGGGCACAGAGAGGAAATGAACCAGACGGGTAAAGGGGAGGAGTCCAATTAAGCAGAATGCGCCGACAATGTGGACTTTCACCATGACTGGTAGCGTTGTCACCAGATCGAGGTTGGGATTGAGGAGAAACAGCGATCGCAAATAGGGCACTGCCGAGGCGGCATACCAGGACGAACCCCACCGATAAAAGATTGCCGTCCATACCCCTGCCACAACTTGTACCAGCAAGGCTAAAAGCAAAATCAAATCCATTGGTGAAGTCACGACTCGAATTCGAGCCTGGGAAAGGCGACGGAAAATCAGGACAAGGATGCCCCAAAGGCTGAGAAAGCCCATCGCCAGACCCGTCGATTCCAGAACATATAACCGCCAGGGAACCCCATTCCAAGCCAGGAGCGATCGCGGCATCAGAAAACCAATCAGATGGGCAGCGAGAATGACGAGAATGCCGTAGTGCCAGGAAACGGAACCCCAAAACAGTTGTTTGCTCTCTAAAAATTGGGAAGAAAGGCTAGAGTAGGAAAAGCGGTTGTTAAAATAGCGCAGACAAGTGACGATAATGGCAACCGCGATCGCCACGTAGGGAAAGATCGCAAATAATAAGGTATCGATTGTCATAGCATTTCCTCAACGAGAAGACAAAGCTGCAATTTCTGATGGTTGACGGCTAGATTGTAAAACGCTCAACAGCGCTGGTAACACCGTTCTATATGGATTGTCTGTCTTGAAACCTTCACTCATTTTTTGCAAAGCAGGCACTAAACAATCTTCAATCAATTCCTGAGCAAGAACTGCGTCAGTGTCTAAGGTACTGAGAAATTGCAATAATACTGGGAGATGATCGGCGAGTTCATTTTCTGGTGCTTTAAAGCCCTGTTCCTGGTATTTCTGTTGCAGTTTAACCAGAAACTCACCGCGCTTAAAACTCTCCCCAAACAAGTGAAAGCCTGGATACGGAAAACAAACCGGATTCACGTCAAACGTACTGGTATAGATTTCCTCTAGGCGATCGATGGATGTGTTGGCGATCGCGCTCTCGAATGATTTAATTAACTCAGCCGCTTGGGGATAATCTGGAGCCAGTTGTCGATCGCATTGGCGAACTTGTGTCTTCAGTGCAGGAGTTGGATAAGAAAGTAGCTCCGCAAACAAACGATAGATAGATTGGGGTTGTGTCTCGTTCATAGATCTAAA
>CAYTUO010000412.1:0-4094 GCA_964441015.1 uncultured Pleurocapsa sp. | reverse complement strand
TTTGTTTTTTGCCGCTAGAGGTTTTTGGAATGCTACCCGTATTGAGAAAAGCGATCGCAAAGGGTTGTAATTCGTGGTTTTGGGCGACTGCTTTACGAATAGCACTGGCAACTTCTTCTACGTTGAGCTTTCTAATATAACTGCGTTTGACTTCGTAGGTAATGACGAGGCATTCTTCTCCCGCTACATCTACAGAAAAAGCAGCCCCAGAAGCTTCTTTTATCGCCTCATGACTCTTTTCGACGGTTAATTCAAGATCTTGCGGATAGTGGTTGCGACCTCGGATGATAATTAAATCCTTCAGACGACCGGTTACAAAGAGTTCTCCATCGTGCAAAAAGCCTAAATCTCCAGTCCGCAGAAAGGGCCCTTCGTGCGTGTCTGCTGTATAGGCCTTGAAAGTTTCTTCAGTTTGTGTATGGCGATTCCAATAGCCTTGAGTAACACTTGTTCCTGATACCCAAATCTCGCCAATTTCATTGGAATGGCAAAGTTTTAAAGTCTCAGGATTGACAACGATCATCTTCTGATCTTCAGCACTTCGCCCGCATCCGACCAAGGTAATCTTTCCGGTTTCCGAAGGACTGGCACTAATGACTTTATTTTCTTCTAAAGCTTTCCCATCAAAGTTTTTTAAGATAGGCGGCGCTTCTTTAAGTCCACCAGAGACGATTAGGGTTGTTTCCGCCATTCCGTAACAAGGATAAAACGCTTCTTGACGGAAACCGCAGGGAGCAAAAGTTTGGACAAAACCTTCTATCGTTTCGGCGCGAACGGGTTCAGCCCCCGTAAAGGCTAACGTCCAACAACTCAGGTCAAGCGTTTCGAGTTGTTCGGGCGTAATTTGACTGGCGCAGAGTTCGTAGGCGAAATTGGGCGCACCGCAAGTGGTCAGGCGATCGCGCGAAATGGCTTGCAACCAACGATAGGGACGCTGGAGAAAGGCTACGGGAGGCATTAGCGCCTGAGAAGCCCCGACATAAATCGGTTGCAAGATCCCGCCAATCAATCCCATATCGTGGTAAGGGGGAAGCCAAGAAACCCCTTTACTTTCAGAAGTATCTCGGAAACACCGATTGATTAAGTTAGAATTATGGATCAAGTTCCCGTGACTGACCATTACCCCTTTGGGCGTTCCCGTCGAACCACTGGTATACTGCAAAAATGCCAAATTCTCTTGAGGTGGGTCAAACAGTTGCCATTGACTCGATAAATGGGAGTCGATCTGATCAGTCGTGATGCAGCGTAGGGCTTCTGTAGAGAGAGCGCTAGTGAGCCGTCCTTCGATAGTACTCACTAATGCTTCGGTCGTGAGGGCAAAATTGGCCTGTGCATCGGAGACAATGGCTTGTAGGCGCTCAAGAGAACGATTGGCGCGAGGCGGATAGGCGGGAACAGCAATCACACCTGCATACAAACAACCGAAGAAGGCGGCAATAAACTCCAGACCTGGCTGATAGAGTAATAAAGCCCTTTCTCCTGTCGCCTTGAGAGATTGAAGGGTAGCTGCGATCGCCCTGACTCGTTCGTCTAGCTGAGAATAGGTAAGGCTTTCAGTGACTGTTTCCCCATCGCTAAGAAAAGTGAAAACAACTTTTTCAGATTGTGTTGAGGCTCTATAGCTTAATAAGTCTACAAAATTGGAGAAGTTTTCGCTCATTTATCGATTGATTGTCGTTAGATGTTAGTTATTCAGTAAATAGATAGATGACCTATAACCTGGCGATCGCTCGCATAATTGCCTATCTCTGTGCCAGAATACCCGATTGCCGCAGAAAAATACAGGGTCAATCAGTAATGGCAGAAATTCACTACGTTTTATCCCAAGACGAACATTCAAACCAGAGATCCCGACAAAAGTCATTAAACCTAGATAAAGCTTTCAGCATTAATCATACCAAGTGCCTATAAAATGATTTGGGTTTAACTTGTCACTCAAGGAAACACGCCTATGCCACGCCGCGACGATCTCCACAAAATCTTACTTCTAGGTTCTGGCCCGATTATCATTGGACAAGCCTGCGAATTTGACTATTCTGGCACACAAGCTTGCAAAGCACTTCGAGAAGAAGGTTATGAAGTCGTGTTGGTTAACTCCAATCCCGCTACAATCATGACCGACCCAGAAACGGCAGATCGGACTTATGTAGAACCATTGATCCCAGAAATGGTCGAAAAAGTCATCGCCCAAGAACGACCGGATGCCTTATTGCCGACGATGGGGGGACAAACGGCGTTGAATGTGGCAGTGACCTTGGCAAAAAGTGGCGTATTGGACAAGTATAACGTTGAGTTAATTGGGGCAAAGCTGGAGGCAATTGAAAAGGGAGAAGACCGAGAATTATTCAAGAAAGCCATGCAGCGAATAGGCGTTCCCGTCTGTCCGTCAGGAATTGCGAATAATATCGAGGAAGCCAAAGCGATCGCGCAGCAAATCGGTTCCTATCCTTTAATTATCCGTCCGGCATTTACCCTTGGCGGGACTGGCGGCGGCATTGCCTACAACCAGGAAGAATACGAGGAGATGGCGCAATATGGACTCGATGCGTCCCCTGTCTCCCAAATCCTAGTAGAAAAATCCCTCCTGGGTTGGAAAGAGTACGAACTGGAAGTCATGCGCGACTTAGCCGATAATGTTGTCATTATTTGTTCGATTGAAAATATCGATCCGATGGGAGTCCATACGGGAGACTCGATTACTGTCGCCCCTGCCCAAACTCTGACAGATAAAGAATATCAGCGCCTGCGGGACTATTCTAAAGCCATTATTCGCGAGATCGGCGTAGAAACGGGGGGATCGAATATTCAGTTTGCTGTCAATCCCGTTAATGGAGAGGTTATCGTTATCGAGATGAATCCCCGCGTGTCTCGTTCTTCTGCCCTCGCCTCGAAAGCAACGGGATTCCCCATCGCTAAGTTTGCCGCCAAATTAGCAGTCGGTTACACCCTCGATGAAATTCCCAACGATATTACCAAGAAAACCCCTGCTTCCTTTGAACCGACCATCGATTACGTTGTCACCAAAGTGCCTCGCTTCGCCTTTGAAAAATTTCCAGGTTCGCAACCGATTCTCACTACTCAGATGAAGTCGGTAGGAGAAGCAATGGCAATCGGACGGACATTCCAAGAATCCTTGCAAAAAGCGCTGCGATCGCTCGAAATCGGTCGTTATGGATTTGGTTGCGACAAACAAGAAACCCTTCCTTCTCTTTCCCAAATTCGGGCCCATTTGAGAACGCCAAACCCAGAAAGAATTTTTACTATCCATCAAGCTTTCCATCTGGGAATGACGGTAGAGGAAATTTACGAACTTACCGCGATCGATCCTTGGTTTTTGGACAAAATGCAGGAACTTGTAGAAACGGAAAAATTTCTCAAACGGACTCCCCTGCACGAAATCACCCAAGACAAGATGCGTTTTATTAAACAACAAGGATTTAGCGATCGCCAGATTGCTTTTGCCACTAAAACGTCGGAAGACCAAGTGAGGGGGTATCGCAAGCATTTGGGCGTTATTCCTACCTACAAACTCGTCGATACTTGTGCGGCAGAATTTGAAGCGGTTACCCCCTACTATTATTCCTCTTACGAACTCGAAGAATCGGAAGTCAGATCCTCTGACAAACCAAAAGTGATGATTTTGGGAGGAGGGCCCAACCGCATCGGACAAGGAATCGAGTTTGATTACTGCTGCTGTCACGCCGCCTTTGCCCTGTCTAAAGAAGGGTTCGAGACAATTATGGTTAACTCTAACCCAGAAACGGTTTCTACTGACTACGATACGAGCGATCGCCTTTATTTTGAACCCCTGACCAAAGAGGATGTCCTCAATATCATCGAAGCAGAACACCCCGAAGGCATCATCATTCAATTCGGCGGACAAACGCCCCTGAAATTAGCCGTTCCCTTACAAGAGTACCTCGATCGCAGAGGGGAAGAAAATTCCCAATCCCCAGTCACCAATCACCAATCACCGATCCCTAACATCTGGGGAACATCGCCGGATTCTATTGATATTGCCGAAGATAGAGAACGGTTTGAACAAATTCTGCGTCAGTTGAATATTAGCCAACCACCTAACGGGATTTCTCGCA
>CAYTUO010000411.1:0-4135 GCA_964441015.1 uncultured Pleurocapsa sp. | reverse complement strand
TACTGGCTTTGGCGGTTGGATGAGGAGTACGAAAACCTTGGCTGGGAAGTCAAAGACAACGTGAAGATGAAACCTTCAGAGTATTTTCGCCGCCAGTGCTATATCTCCATCGAGCCTTCGGAGGCTTATTTAAGCGAAATTATTCAATACATCGGTGAGGATAATTTGCTTTTCGGTTCTGATTATCCCCACATCGATCACAACCCAGAAATCCTTGAGAAAATGGTAGGACTTCAAGAGCAACTATCCAAGAAAACCGTGCAAAAGATTCTTTGGGATAATCCCATGCGTTTCTATGGAATAAATTAGTGACTGGTGAAGAGTGATTGGTGAAGAGTGATTAGTGATTAGTGATTAGTGATTAGTGATTAGTGATTGGTGATTGGTGACTAGTGACTGGGAGCAGAGGAGCAACTAATCCAAAATCCTTTCATCCAAAATCTAAAATCGGGAGAATCCTTTCATCCAAAATCTAAAATCCTTTCATCGATTGACTGATAACTGTCCCCGATGCCTGATAGCTTAGTACTCTCGTTCAAAAGAGACATTTCCCTTGTTGAAGAATCCAGCAATTATTTTGTGCTGCGATCGCACAACATTCAACTCAATTTTGATCGCCCTTCTTTGGGATTGCTGGCTGTTTTTGGCATTCTTTGTACTGAAGGGGCTACTGAGAAAGAACTCAGCGATCTCGTGCTAGAAATTGATGGGGCTGCTTCTTTGCCTCAGTTTTACTACCACCTCCAACAATTTACCAGTCTCGGTCTTATCTGCCATACCGTTCAAACGGATGGATTTTCCTTGGCCACTCTAGTTCCTCTCGCCACTCCCTACACACTAGAATTATTCGAGGTGAAATTAGAGCAACAATATGTTCTATCCCGCTTTGCTTATTGCCACAAAGATGACCAAAAGCTGGTTTTGGGGACTCCCTTATATCCTGCCAAGATTGTGCTAGATGATTGGCGAGGCGCAGCGATTATTGCACAATTGGTTCAGCCTCAGAATTGTTATAGCTTAACGAAAATTCCTGATATTTCAGAAAATGTGGCACAAATGTTTTTGAATCTTCTCGTTAGTGCCCAAATGCTTTCTGAAGTTACAGAAAATGAACGCGATCGCGAACAAGAAAACGATATGCTAGCTCAATGGGAGTTTCATGACCTGCTCTTTCATGCTAGAAGTCGCCTGGGAAGACATGATCGCCCTTTTGGTAAAACTTATCGTTTCTTGGGCAAAATCCCTCCGCTTCCTGCTGTCAAAACCCAAAAAGCCAATGAAATTATCACACTATACAAACCCGATCTTCAAAAACTTAAAGAAATAGATGTTCCTTTTACGCGAGTTTTAGAGCAAAGAAAATCGATTAGAACTCACGGAGAAAAGCCAATTACTGTTCAACAATTGGGGGAATTTTTCTATCGTTGTGCCAGAGTAAAAGATATAGTTACACGGGAATTTATCGAATGTAGCGATCGCCCTTATCCTAATGGGGGAGCTTGTTACGAAATAGAATTTTATCCGGTCATCAATACTTGCGAGAATATTTCCTCTGGACTTTATCATTATTGTCCCCAACATCATCAACTCAAAAAAATTTCTGACAGAAATAGCTATATAGAAACCCTTTTAAAAAATGCCCAGAATGCCACAGGCGAACAGCACTTGCCACAAATTTTAATTATCCTTACGGCACGGTTTTCTAGAGTCAGTTGGGTTTATGAATCCATCGCTTACAGCCTGATCTTAAAGCACGTTGGTATTATCTATCAGACTATGTATCTAGTTGCAACGGCGATGAATCTTGCTCCTTGCGCCCTTGGTACAGGAAACTCAGATTTATTTGCTAAGGCATTAAAAATAAATTACTATGGGGAATCTTCAGTGGGAGAATTTATTCTGGGTAGCAAGCCAAAAGACTAATGCAATAAAAGAAGAGGGAGCAGTTATCAGTTATCAGTAAAGTAATTCCCAATCACCAATCACCAATCACTCGTCTTTATCAGATTTTTATAAGTCACCTCTAAATTCAAACTAGCACGAGTCTGAAATGAGATTAAGCTGCTCGAATTTTATCGAGAAGAGTTGATGACAAAAATTCTAGTGATAGAAGATGACGAATATCTTAGGGAAAATCTGCTCGAAATCTTGAAAGCAGAAGGATTTGAAGCGATCGCAGCAGAAGATGGGCAAACTGGCATCAATCTAGCGATTCAGGAAGTTCCCGACCTAATTCTCTGCGATGTCATGATGCCTGAAGTCGATGGATATGAGGTTTTGAGGCTAGCGCGACAGAATCCGAACACGGCCATGGTGCCTTTTGTTTTTCTGACTTCCAAAGCGACTAAAGCGGATTTTCGGCAGGGAATGGAGCTAGGCGCAGATTAATATATCACAGAACCTTTTACCTGTCAAGAACTGTTTGCGGCACTCAAAACCCAGCTAAAGAAACGTCTCACTAGGCAAGCCTACTACAGCGAGCGACTTCAACAAACAGAACAGCAACTCAATTATCTGCTCTACCACGACAGCTTGACCCAGTTACCCAATCGATTGTCGTTGCGGGAGCAGTTTGATCGCGCTCTCCAGGCAAGAATTACAGATACACGGCAGCATCGCTCAATTCCTATCCTGTGTTTATGCTTGGATCAGTTGAGGAAAATTAATGAAACCTTGGGCTATCGTGCCGGAGATTTATTATTAAAAACTACTGCCAATTTAAACTATAAATTTTTATCAATGATAGGGAACGCTATAATCAAAATTTGGTTTATGTGATGGTAGAACATACTTTGCAGGATTGACATTACTACAATTACGAGTAAGCATCGTTGCCAATTTGAGCATTTAAATGGTAATGCTTACCATACTTTTAATTTTGTTCAGTCACTTATTGCAGTAAGGTACAAACCCATGACAAAAATTTTAGTTATCGAAGACGAAGACAATATCCGCGATTCTATTTGTGAAATGCTTCGCGCGGAGAATTTTAGTGTCGTTGAGGCAGAAGACGGTCACATCGGCGTGCAATTGGCAAAAGAAGAAATTCCCGACCTGGTAATCTGCGACGTTATGATGCCACAACTAGATGGTTACGGAGTTCTCTACCAGTTACGCGACGACCCTTCCACGCAGACGCTCCCTTTCATCTTTTTAAGCGCCAAATCTGCTAAAGAGGATATGCGTTTGGGAATGGATTTGGGAGGAGATGACTATCTGACTAAACCTTTTACTAGACAAGAACTATTAAGCGCCATTACAACGCGATTAGCCAAGCAAAAAGCAGTCGAGCGCAAAGCGCAGCAAAAACTAGACGATTTACGGGAGAACATCACTTATTCGCTCCCTCACGAGTTGCGGACTCCTCTCAATTCCATTCTCAATAACTCAAAATTACTGCTAGAAAGTTATGAGACTACGGAGCAGCAAGAAGCTCTCAAAATGCTTGGAAATATTCATAGCTCTGGTTTGCGTTTGTATCGACTCATCCAGAATTTCTTACTCTATGCCGAACTGTCGCGAATAGAAAAAGAGCCAAGGTTAGCGAGAACGCTAGTCGAACGCGGGGAAAAAAGTTTTATTAGAACTTTGATCAAAGAAATCACTTGGCAAAAAGCGGTTCAAACCAATCGCCAGAAAGATTTAAACCTAGATATACAAGAAGCACAGGTACAACTTTCTTCAGCCAAAATCAAAAAGATTATCGAAGAAATCGTTGATAATGCCTTTAAATTCTCTTCTGCTGGAGAAATCGTAGAAATTCGTACTTATTGTCAAGAGAATATCTTGAATGTGTTCGTGAGCGATCGCGGACGAGGCATGAATGCAGAACAAATTGCCAACTTGGGAGCCTATATGCAATTTGAGCGGAAAATTTATGCTCAAGAAGGTTCAGGATTGGGTTTAGCGATCGCGAGAATACTAACAGAACTGCACGGCGGTGAATTAAAGATAGAAAGCATCCCCGGCCAACAAACGATCGTTCACCTCATTTTACCAACAGCAAGCAGTGACGGGTGATTGGTGAGAAGGTGAGAAGGTGATTGGTGAGAAGGTGATTGGTGACGGGTGATTGGTGAGAAGGTGAGAAGGTGAGTGTGGGGAGACAAGGAAGAATGGAGAATATTTACTCCTG
>CAYTUO010000410.1:0-4141 GCA_964441015.1 uncultured Pleurocapsa sp. | reverse complement strand
AAGTATCGATCGCTCCATCTTCGCCAGCTACAGAATTTGCGATCGAGTATCAACGAACAAATAAGGCGACTGACTCACAGACAGAACCCACTCAGATCGCCTCAGATTCTCCCTTGGAATTTTCCGATCTCGATCGCCTTGGAGAACCCTGGCGCGGATACGTGCAAGATTTAGCGACTTTAGGGATTTTAGTCGCAAATCAAAATCAAAACAATGAGTTTAAACCCGATACCATCATTACGCGCCGAGAATACGCTCGTTGGCTAGTTGCAGCGAATAATAAACTGTATGAAAATCAACCAGGCAAACAAATTCGCTTAGCTTCCGATCCCTCACAACCCGTTTTTAAAGACGTTCCCAAAAGCGATCGCGATTTCGCCGTCATTCAAGGACTCGCTGAAGCGGGTTTAATTCCTTCCACGCTAACGGGTGAGAATTCAGCCTTGCTCTTTCGTCCCGATGCTCCTTTGATGCGAGAAGATTTAATTGCCTGGAAAGTTTCGCTGGATAATCGCAAAGCCTTACCCACAGCTTCTATCGATAGCATCAAAGAAACCTGGGGCTTCCAAGATGCCGCCAAAATCGACCCTAAAGCCTTGCGATCGCTCTATGCCGATTACCAAAATGGCGACCAAGCTAACATCCGGCGAGTATTTGGCTACACGACCCTTTTCCAACCTAAAAAAACGGTTACCCGTGCTGAAGCTGCCGCCGCACTTTGGTATTTTGGATTTCAAGGAGATGGGATCTCTGCTAAAGATGCGTTAAAGATTCAGGAACAACAAACTCAAAATCAATAACATCCCATCACACTTGACTCGCTAGCGCTTTAGAAGGTTCTCTTCGGGGCCGCCAACCCTGAATTTTCATCTTCACGCCACGAGCAGGAGCAAGCGTAACCCCGCGCCGTTGCGGTTTTTCGGGTCGCTTCTCTACCAGTGCGAGTTGATAGCGAGAGAGAATGGTCGCCAAGACTAGCTTCATTTCAAACTGTGCCAAGGCTTCTCCTATGCAGCGACGGGCACCGCCTCCAAAAGGGATAAACTCGTAAGGGGAGAATTGCCGCTCCAGAAAACGTTCTGGCTTAAACTGTTGGCGATCGCGATAAATATCCTCGCGCTGGTGGGTCAAATACATGCAGCCCATCACCATCATCCCAGGCTTTAATTGATAGCCTAATAACTCGACTGGCTCTTCTACTATCCTGGGAAAAGTCAACATCGCTACCGGATGTATTCTCAGGGTTTCTTGACAAACAGCCGTCAGATAAGGCAATCGAGCAATTTCCGTCAATTCTGGAGATTCACCCAGACTATCGAGTTCCTTGACTAATTTTTCGCGGACTTCGGGCAAACGGTGAATCCAATATAATGCCCATGCCATCGCGGTTGCAGTCGTTTCGTGACCCGCAAATAACAAAGTCATTAACTCATCGCGTAACTCCAGATCGCTCATGGGTTGTCCTTCTTCATCTCGCGCCGCCATCAGCAAGGAGAGAATATCGGTGCGGTTGGGATCGGGGTGAGCGCGGCGTTCTGCAATCTCTGCATAGAGCAAGTCATCAATTTGTTGGCGCTGGCGCAGAAATTTTCCCCACGGACTCCATGGACCTAAATCCTTTTGCATCGCTGGGAAAAAGAGAAATGCCGAGGTTAAGGGAGAGCGAAAGATATCTGAGATTTTCCCCAGGAGTTCTTGGAGTTGTTGATAGCGTTCGCCTTCAGATAAGCCAAAAACCGCTTCTAAAATCACTTGTAGCGAGATGGATTGCATGGCGTTTCGTGCTAAGAAGGGTTTGCCAGTTGGTAACTGACTCATGACTTTCTCAGTCAAATTAAAGATTAGCTCGCCGTATGCCCGCAATCGTTCCCCATGAAAGGGAGGCATCACTAACTGACGGCGTTTTCTGTGGCGATCGCCTTCTATCATAATGACTGAGTAGTCCCCGATCAGGGGTTGCAAGATTCCATTCGTCAGCTTACCTGGAGCGCTAAATTGCTTGCGATCGCTCGTTAGAATTTGCTGAATCGCTTGGGGATGGCTCACATAGACGATGGTATCGCCAAAACCAATGACCTTGGCAACAAACAAATCGGGATAGCGATCGTGCGTCTGCTCCATATAGCCTACCGGATCGATAATCCATTGAAGGCGTTGTATAAAAGCAGGAGTTTTTGGGCCGTCAGGAAGTTTCATACTATATCGCTCCAAATTCAGGAGATGCACTTATAGATTATTGTAGCTTTGCTAAACTTTTGCACCTGGCGGCAAGATCGTGCGATCGCTATCAGTATTTTTTTAGTTCCACTCGTCAGTTCTCTTAAAGTTTTTTTCGTAGCAATTTTAAAATTCTGTATCTTTAATTATGGGATTAAACTTTTAAAATGAAGTCGCGATCGCCCTTTAAATTTCTTGTGAGTCTGATAATGTTTTCTTATTCAACAAAAATTACGATGACTTTTCTCAATTGAATTCATAACAATATTTCAATTCTCAACTGAGCGATACAATGCGGCTGCACGCTCCCTCCGAACTGTAAGATTTATTTAATACTTGCCGTTATGAGAAGGGGTATTTAACAAGATGACAGTTGCTAGCGCAATTCCCACGTTTTGTCAAGGGATTCAATATTTTGCTAAGAGTGTACCTGACTTCGATCGCTATGGAAAAGAAGCCGCGATCGCACCTGGAAAGACTGCGATTATTTCACCTAGCGATCCCATTGCCGTCTATCAAACCCTCCTCGCCGCCGATGCATTACGTTACCTAACCTTACAAACCACTGCAACCAAAGAGTCGGGACACCCTGGTGGATTTGCCAGCATCGCTGAGGGAATTGCCGCCCTAGTCATGTTAGGACACAAAAACATTATCACCGAAGTCGGACACCATGCCCCAGGATTTTACAGCACTATGTTCCTCGATCGCTCGTTGGAAGACATGGGCATCAAAACCGTGCAACAATTAGGAGAACGGTTCCGAGAAATGCACGGACTCCTGGGACACCTTTCGGGACAAATTCCAGGACTGCTCAACCCCGCCGGGCCCCTCGGACAAGGACAGCATTTCGCTATGGCAGGGGCCAAACTGCATCCCGATTTTCTTTTTCCCGTGACGATTGGCGATGGCGGTTTGGGCGAACCCTATATCATGAGCAGCTTTGCCCACTTCCATACTGCCTATCCCGACGTAACTAACTTCCTTCCCATCCTCGTGTGGAACGGCTATTCGCAAGAACATCACAGCATGGTTTCCACCAAACCCAACGAAGAAATGATTGAATATTGGGAGGGCAATGGTTTCCAACAAATCATTTTAGTCAACGCCAAAGACTTCGATGATGCCAACCAACCTGGAGAATATGTTGACAGCACCAAGTTTTCCTTTGCCAAACGTCTAGAATTTACCCAAGCTGTTCTAGAAGCTACCGATAAAGCTGCTAAATCGGCTATGAGTGGTAAGCTAACCGTCCTCATTGTCAAACAACTCAAAGGTGCAGGCGTTCACAAACGGGGCGCACAGTCCCACAACCTCTATCCTGGAGATACCTTAGAAAGAGATTACATCGCCAATGCCCTAAAAGAACGCGCCTTATCTCCTGATGCATGGGAATTAGTTCGTGCCAACTTTGAACGCGCGGCGGGAGGCCCTGCTTCCCATCACGTCGTTACGGAGAAGGAACTCCCCTTACCGGACTTAGGACAATTGCCTCTCAACGAATTTCCCATCAAAGGCGAGAAAAAAGTTGCTACTACGGCCATGGGAGAGTTAATCGTTCATGTTGGTAAAAAAGATCCTAACTTTATCATTTCCAATGCCGATGGGAATGCAGCTTCTGGGATTAACAACGTCAACATTGGACTAAAAATTATTCACCCCACCCTTGACGATACCTATTTCCAAGCACCCAAAGGACAAGTTTACGAACCTCTAAGCGAAGATGCTTGTGCGGGGTTAGCCGCAAGTTTAGCCTTGTTTGGCGCAAGGACTTTGTGGTGTTCTTACGAATCTTTTGCTATTAACGGCTTACCTATCTGGCAAACCGTAACTCAGGCGATGACAGAATTGCGCCGTCCTACCCCTTCTACCATTACTTTATTCACGGCAGGGGCATTAGAACAAGGACGCAACGGATGGACTC
>CAYTUO010000409.1:0-4144 GCA_964441015.1 uncultured Pleurocapsa sp. | reverse complement strand
CTTGGATGTCATCAACTAATTGCTATACCAACTCCTCAAAACCAGAATCAATGGCAACATTTGATTTCTGTTAATCTAGGCAGCCAATTCGATCTGAAGGAAGGTCAGGTAGCGCTCATAGCGTCTGAGAACATTAAAATCAAATTTTTGAAAGTAGAGGAAGACTCTAGATGTCCTTCTGGGATTCAATGTGTTTGGCAAGGACAAGTCAAGATTGCAGTTAATGTCGTAAAGAACGAGCGAGATTTAGGTGAATTTAATTTAATCAGTCGAGTGGGAGAAGAAAATTTAGCAGTTAAAACGTTTGATGGCTATTCAATTAGGCTAATAGAAGTAGCTCCTGAGCCAAAGAAGAATCAAAGGCTAAAGACCTCGGATTACATTGTCACTTTAATAACCAGTAGTGCGAGCGTCCCGCTCGCGACTCCTGTTGGTCGCACTACATATTATGGCTAATTAAACGGATTTGATATCACTCTCTAGTTTTGAGAACGGCAATCAGATCCAGGCGATCGAGTTGGCGACGGACGATGAGACCGGAAACGATCGCCGCGATCGCAATGACGGCAAAGGCAAACGCATAACTCGCCTTGGTCACAATTAAGGGAAAGCGATAGAGTTCGGTGTTGTATGTCAGCGATAACAACGCCGCAATCCCATATCCCAAGCCAAAACCAAAAGGAATCGCCGCGATGGTGAGGACTGCCTGTTCTCCCAGTAGAACGACAGCGATCTGTAAGCGCGAAAAGCCGATAATGCGAAGAGTTGCCAGTTCTCGACCGCGTTCGGAAAGGGCGATGCGAGCGGCATTGTAGACGACCCCAAAGGCGATGATGCAAGCAAAGACAACCTGGATAGTAGTAACGATCACCTGACTTTGGGCAATCGTCTTCTCAAAGCGATCGATGGTAGCTTGGCGGAGCGCAACGCTTGCTACTGCTGGGGTCTGTTTGAGTTGGCTATAGAGGCGATCGAGTTGCAGATCGTCCACTGCCAAAAAAGCGCCGGAAATGGTTCTATCTTCGCGCATCAGGCGATTGAGGGCGCGAACATCCATGTAGGCGGAGATGCCAACCAATTCGTCCACCAGTCCGACAAGGGGAACTTGGCGCACCGGTCGTTCTCCCTCCAATACCTCCACAGTCAACATCCCGCCGGGCTTAACGTTCAGAATTTCTGCCAGCTTGGTTGTCAGTACGATCCCATCTAAGGGCAAGTTGACGGTGTTCAGTTGGCGATCGAGCAATTGACGCAACTCGCCCGTTGGATTGAGTCCCATAATGCCAACCTTGTGGGTGCGATGCTCGAAGCGGAGTCGGGCTGCTACGCTGCGGAAAGGTTCGGCATACAACACTCCTGGCAGATGCTCTACCTCATAACGGGTGCGGGCAGGACGCGGCTCGTTAAACACAATCGTCACGTCGTCGCGCTGCACCCGATGAAACTGCACGTCGATTAAATAATTCATGACATCTTGGGCATAGCGACCGGAAACCAGCATGGCAACCGCCAGGGCAATGCCTAGAATAGATAAGAGTGCCTGAATGGGCTTGCGTTCAAGGTTTCGTAAGATAATCCGCCCGACGGGAGACAGCCAGGATTGCAATCCCAACCGCTCGATTATAGTAGGGCGAAAGCGGGCGGGCGGTTCTGGACGCATGGCTTCTGCGGTCGGCAGGGAAACAACTCGCCGAACGGCATCAAACGCGCCTAAGATCGCAGCAGCGAAACAAATGGCAATCGCTCCCGCGATCGTTGCTAGGCTCACTTCGTACCTGAGTAGGGGAAATTGATAGAAGTGGGTATAGACTTGAGTCAGCGCCGAACCGAGCCACAGACCTGCACTCGTGCCAAGGGCGGCTCCCAGACTCGCGATCGCGAGGACGAATTTCAAGAAATGCCTGCCGATCGCCCAATTACTATAGCCAAATGCCTTCAGCACAGCAATCTGGTCGCGTTGAGTAGCGATCGCGCGTGCGAGCAGAATATGCAGCAAAAATGCCCCGATGCCGAGAAAGATAGCCGGAATAATGCGGGCATGGGCGCGTAATTGAATGATTTCATCCGACAGGAAGCGATGGGAAATCTGGTCTTCGCGATCATAAGCTCCCAACCCGCCATACGGCTCTAACAGCCGATCTAACCGGAAAATGACCTCCGCCGCCTTGGTTCTGGGCATTAAGGACAGGGCAACGTCATTAAACGCCCCATCCATGTTGAAGGCAGTCCCTAACGCCTTCCGTCCCATCCACAGTACGCCAAAGCTTTGATTGTCGGGCAACAGATCGCCCGAACGAATTTCGTAGACATATTCCGGCGAGAGTGCCAACCCGACAATTCGCAATTTCTGCCAGCGTCCGTTAATGATTGCTCCCAGCGTATCGCCTAGCGTCAGATGATTCGCCTTAGCAAAGGCTTCGCTCGCCAGCACCTCATCCCGTCGCCCTGCTTCAAGATAGCGCCCCTGACGGATGAAAATGTCATTGAGCATGGGTGCCTGCCGTTCTGGAATCGATACCAGTCTCCCCGTTACTGGTTCCTTGCGCCCTGGAATGTCGAGGGTCACGTCAACGATAGCCCGCGTCTGTACCCGCGCCACCCCTGGAATTGCCTCAATTCGCTCGACTAAAGACTCTGGTGCCCGCTTCAGTTGCCCGAATACCTGAGCGAAACGGTATTGGTTGTAGTAGGTCGCCTGAGATAGCTGCAACGATTCGTAAGCACTCTGCATGGCAACAAAACTGGCAATGCCGCAGGCGACAATCAGCGCGATCGCCAGTACCTGTCCCCATAGGTGCAATAAATCCCGCAGTAATTTTTTGTCGAGCGCTTGCATAAATGATGGCGATTCAAGAGATCTCTGACGCGATCGCTCCTTCAGTGTAGAG
Organism: uncultured Pleurocapsa sp.; assembly: GCA_964441015.1. Taxonomy (GTDB): domain Bacteria; phylum Cyanobacteriota; class Cyanobacteriia; order Cyanobacteriales; family Microcystaceae; genus Hydrococcus. The sequence goes on along the minus strand of CAYTUO010000409.1, from coordinate 1,256 downwards.
AAAGACTTTGAGGAATCTGTGAAGAGTGGCTCTTGGCAAGGCACTTTCCTCACAATTTTCTCACACGATTTTTCTAAGATGGAATTGTAGCCGAAGAATCTGCGATCGCGCGAGGAGGAAGCTATATGAAATCTGGAACTTTACTCGATCGAACTCAAGAAATCCCCAGTCGCTTGCAAGAAGAAATTCACAAGAAATTTCCCGATCAAGACTTGAACGAACTAACCATTCGCTACTACGAAAGCGTGGAGGATGTTGGCTACGAATACTTTACCGAAAAGGTTTTACCGACTTCTGACGATGAGGCAGCCGTTCGCTATTTAGAGCCGTTCATCTCCTTTGTCTGCTTAGGTGAAGCGATCATTCTCTCCCAAGAAGGACTTATCGTTTACGACACGAACGACCATAATCGCTGTACGGAAACTGGTCCGTTCTGGTTGGTGACGGCTAAGTAAGTTCCTTCATTAAAATGCTGCTTAGGGTTCGTCTTTTTAATCGTCGGCATTAATCTTTACCACAAGCAGAAAACCGAGCGATCGCCCCTGCATCGCAACCTCCTACACCTGCTCAGTTATCCCCATACTTCCTGACAAACCAAAATCAACGCTAACCAGAAGAAGTATTTAGCGGGTAGAGGAACGAATCCTAGCACGGAGGCGATCGGCGAAAACGGCAGATAGATCGCAACTGCCATGATGGTGAGAGGAATCAGTAGCATGGGTAGAGCCGGACGACAAAAAAGCATTTGATGGAAATTTATGCCTTATAATTGTTGTCTGGTGGAGCGTCGCTGTTCAGCAGTGTGAGCATCGTACGAACCAACGGCTATGCTGTATTTTCCACAAGAAATAGAGCCAAGAGTATGGGAATTGTCGTGGGGAGGGGCGAAACTAGATTGCCCAAAATCATCTCGTTCTATCCAGGCATGAAATTGACCGTTAGCGATCGCAACACCATGCAGACGAAGCTTAAGTTCTGTCGGCAGACTCGAAGACATAGCCTCAGTATTCATGAAAATGCCGATGGTGTTATCGCCATTGTTGGGATCTCCTTGGCGATGAGCAACAAAAAAGAGTAGCTCGTTTGCCTCGTTAAAAATTTCCGCAGAGGCACCTAAATCTACCGTGCCGATGCTGCGATCATCTTGATCGATTAACTCTAACTGTAGCCGATCGTCTTTACCGTTTCTTTCGACCAATATTGGAGCTAGATTTAATCACTGATTTCTTTTCTAAAGTTTATTAAAGCTGTTGGGA
>CAYTUO010000408.1:0-4176 GCA_964441015.1 uncultured Pleurocapsa sp. | reverse complement strand
CCCCTCCTTTCCTCCACGCGATAAATCGCGGGTCTCCAGGAGGGCGGAAAGATGACTCAAGAATTTGAGATTGTACAATCATCCATTCAACTTGAATCTAATTTCCCCAAAATTTTTCAGAATTTAGAAGCGGAAAAAATCAACGCTCTCATTACCCAATACAAATCTGGACAAAAGGATTTTCGTGGCATCGATCTCAACGGACTAGACTTAAGTGGTATCGATCTGAGCCATACCGATCTAAGAGGGGCTAACTTTTTCAACTGTGAATTACGCTGTGCTAACCTTTCGGGGGCAGATTTACGAGGGGCTAACTTCAAAAATGCTAACCTCAAAGCTGCTACTCTCAAAAACTGCGACTTAAGCGAAGTTAACTTAACCGATACCCAACTAGGATTAGCTATTCTCAACGGGGCTAACTTATCTCAAGCCCTTTGGGAGAGGGTTAGTTGTCATCGGACTTCTCTGACTGGAGCTACCCTACCCGATGGGTCGAAGTGGCTCTTTAATACTTTTGCCTCTGGCAAAGATTTATCTGAAGATGATTTGTTGGTACAAAGACAGCAATCGTATTTCCGACGCAAGCAGTTAGCTACCTTCCTAGTAATAGCCGCGCTAGTAGGAGGCTTTGAGTTGATTCGATTGATTGTGCCAATAGTGTTTTGGTTTTGGAGATGAAAACTTATCTTTCTAAGTCTTTTGTCTGATGCTGTACTGTTTTTAGCTGCTCCGAAGCAGTTTGACAAATCTCTTCAATGTATTGAGAGAGTTTTTCCCATACTTGTTCGGGTGATAATTCTATGTGCCACTGTCGCGCCAAATCGCATTGAGTTAAAATCCGTTCGACTTCATCAAATGATTTTGATTGTCCAAGAACAGCGATCGCTATAGCCGTATCAACAGTTTCAAGACTAGCTTTGGCAAATTCGGGCAACTGTTTAACACGACGAGCTAAATCTTCATAAGCTAGTCGATATAGTTGTCGTTGCCGTTCCAAGTTATCTGGAATTTTCTCCTCATCAGATGGCTGGTCAAGGGTCGCAACTATCTTGCTATCGTTAACTACTGAATTGTCATAACAATCATTGGTTTTACGAGTCGGCTTATTGACTAAATAATCAACATCAAGGGCTTGATTTTCCTCTCTTGCCGCTACGTCTAAACGATTCTCAAGTTGAGACGCTACGCGATCGAGATTAGTTCTTTCTCCTACTGAAATTGAGACTTTTTCTCGTACCAAGTTTCTTTGTAAAACTTCTAGAGGATTTTCTTTGGCTTTCGATACACAAGCTTTATCTAAAATCTCCTCTTTGTCAGTGGTATAAAGTTTTAGTTCGTCTTTAACTCTCGAAACTGCTACATAAAAACTTTCACTAGCTACAGTATGGTCAGCCGCAATCAAGACTCGGTTAGCCGTCTTCCCCTGGCTGCTATAAGTTGTACTGACTAGAGCATAATCCAAATGCAGTGGAAGAGTTAAATCTAAATTTTCCTGTGTTCCATCTGCATACTCAATGGTTGCGCTTGCTTTGTCTAATTTGATGATTTTGAACTCTTGACCATTTCTACGTCGAGCGTCTCGGTCATTATGAGTCCAGCGTAAGCGATCGCCTGATGCAATTTCTATTTCAGAGGGACTGAAAACGGCTTTCTCAAAGTTAGGATCTACTCGATAAGTCATGCCATTCTCATCTCGAAGCGTCAGAGTATCTAGCGTCTTTGAGACAACTTGATATAGCCTTCTTTTTTCTAACCCCCGTTTTTTATAGCTTTTGATTGGCATTACCATGTCGCCAATCTCAAAATTATGAACGTACTTCATCTGTACGCTCGTCAAGTCTTTGGCTTTTAGTTGGGTGACATTGGTAGACTTTCCTAAACTTCCTTCAGCTTTCAATCCTTCTCTGATGCGCCCTGTGATAGAAAGTCTCTCGTAGTTTGTTCCTGCCAAAACCAAAGTCTCGTCTCGTTCACCAGGTGCGAGCGCTAAATAATCAGCCGCTATGCGCTCAATCTTTTCTTCATCATTAGACAATTCTTCAATACAACCTGACTCGTCTAATCGTGTAAATCCCTTTTCAATTTCGCCACTAGCAATCAAATCTACGGCTACTTGAAGGTGAGGCGTTCTTTGTCGCAAGGATTGTTCTAAGAACGCCGTTTTTATCCCTGCTTGTTGCAAGGACTTAAAGGGATTTCCCGCTTCTACTGCTGATAATTGACGGGTATCGCCTACAAGAATAATTCTTGCCTTTTGAGCAACTGCTCGTTGCAATAAATCATAGGCAGATGCCGCAGAAAGTAAGCCAGCCTCATCAATCACCCAAATTTGATTGGGTTCAAATTGATTTGGAGATTTACTGCATAACAAACTGGCTACGGTGTTAGTTTCTATTCCGACTTCATCGGCTAGGACTTTAGCGGCTTCGGCTGAAGGCGCAAATCCTTTCATTCTGTAGCCGGATTGTTGAGCTATTTCCTTAAATTGTTTGAGGGCGTAAGTTTTCCCTGCCCCTGCAACACCTTGCCAAGCGATGAATTGGTCGGTGGTAGTTAATGCCGTTGCGATCGCTTCTCTTTGTCCAGTTGTCAGAGATTGTCGAGCGAGTAGGGTTTCTACTAGGTCAGGGTCGGAGATAGCTTCAACTGCATCCTTTCCTTGCTGCATCATGCGAATAGTAGATAGTTCCCTTTGAAGAGCCTTTTGAGTGGTAAAGCGTACTTTGTCTGATTCGGGAACTTTAAGGAGTTCTTCTGATGATAAGATCGCGGGTTCTATTTGTTTAATATCCATCGGTTTGCCTTCACAGAGGATGAATTTTTCCAAATCTTCCTGCTTAAAAGCAACGGCTCGTTCGGAGCAATGTGAGATCGCATCATCTAGATTTTGTTGGCTAATCAGGTTCTCTTGAATCTCTATCTTGGTAGTAGGTTGTACGATAGAAATTCCTAATTGAGATGCTTGCTCTCTCCATTTAGTAAATAGTTCTTCGGGCTGGACATATTCTTTGCTTTTGCGGGTCAGTGCCCAACAGCGATCGCGTTGCTCATTACTGGCCCCAACACCCGCCGCCTCTAAAATTTGCTGTCGTCGCTTGGAGAAGTCCATCAAGTCTTTTTCGGAATATCCTTTGAGGTCAAACTGTCCATTCCCAATGTGTTCGATTTCATAGCCTAACTTTTGTACTTCGATAGCTAAATAGTGTTGATATATCATCCCCAACGTTTTGCGGTTGCTCATGATGGCTTCATTGAGTTGGCTATACCACTTACCTTTCTCTAATTCGGTCATGTTCATGACCAAGCAATGAGTATGCAGATGGGGGTCGAGTTCTCTAGTTTCAATGTGGTCGAATTGACCGATGACTAGATTGCCCGTATTAACGATGATTCTGCCATCTGGAGTTCTGACTCTCGTATGAGCATAGCGTTTCTCCATAATTTCTAGGGTCATGGCGACCGCTTTTCGGTGAGCGTCAATTAACCGAAAATCTCCGCCAACTAAGGCAGTTAGGCTAACACTTTTCGGTGCAGAAAAGGTGCAATCCGTCGCCGCTCTACGTCGATCAATAGGTATTTTCTTGCCTGTCAGTCTTTTACGACCACTGGGACTATAACCTGACAAAATGCGACTAAAGACTTTCTGGTTATCGATCGCACCATTAAGATCTAATATTTTTGCACCCCTCCCCGACCAGCGCGAAGCTCCTTGAAGGTAATATCCCTTCATGAAGTAGAGTTCGGCTTTTTTGACTGAGATGGGTTTAGCTGTCAACATGACTAACTGTTAGTGAACAATCCATCTGTTTTATTCAATCGCGATCACTTCCTTGAACTTCAAGGAAGTTACTATAATACTACAAAATTGTATTTTTCTTGAAGTAAATAAGTATTATGTTAGAGAAAAAAATATTAATGAGGGGATAAAATTCATTATAAAACTTTCCCAAGAAATTGGGAGTAGTGTGCGAGATCGAAAAAAGAGAAAAATCTCTCGCAACAACAAGAGAAAGTCAAAAAAAAGACAGGAGCTAGAACCCAGAGCTAGAAAGAATTAGAAATAATGACTGAGGAAGTTAATCTGAAATTTGACAAACTTTGACAGAGCCAAAAAGCTTTACCTGATAGCGGTTTTCAATTGAATAGATTAAAGTAAGGAAAACCAGAAAATATTAG
>CAYTUO010000407.1:0-4177 GCA_964441015.1 uncultured Pleurocapsa sp. | reverse complement strand
TAGATCTCCCAATCACTAAGTGGGCAAGATGCCCACACTACAATCACTAATCACTAATCACTGATTAACTGATTACTGATTACTGATTACTGATTACTGATTACTGATTACTGATTACTGATTACTGACCACTGAATACTAGCCTCGATGTCCGGTTACGATGTAGGAAACGCGCTGAGCGATGTTAGTGGCGTGATCTGCCATTCTTTCTAGATGACGAATGAGCAGTACTAATAGTAGGATGGGTTCTATGACTCCTTTGATATCTCGCTGATAGGCTAGTGTTTGATAAAGTCGGTCGTAGGCATCATCAACGGTATCGTCTAAGTGTTTGACCTTGCGACCCGCATCGGGATCTAAATCAGCAAGCGAAACTAGACTTGTGGCTAACATAAGCTGAGCATGACGAGACATGGCTTCAATTTCGCTCATGCAAGCGTGAGGAGGGTAGGGAAATAGCTTAATGGCAATTTCTGCTGTGTCTTTGGCGTAGTCTCCAATGCGCTCTAGATCTCGGACTAATTGCATAAAAGCACTCAAAAGCCGCAAATCTTGGGCGACAGGGGCTTGAAGCGTCATCAAGGTAGAACATTCTAACTCGATTTGACGGTAATAGCGGTCAATTTGCTTGTCGAGCGCTGGAATCTTTTGGGCGGCTGCTAAGTTACGCGCAAATAAGGATTGATGAGATAGGCGAAAGGACTCTTCGACTAGCGTTCCCATACGCAGTACGTCTTGTTCTAAGCGTCGGAGACAGCGTTCAAAATAAGCGCGTTCGGAATGTTGGCTTTGAGAAGATAAACTCACTAGCTCATGGGTTGGTATTACAGATTGATATCGTTTTTTCGATTATGGGAATAAAAAAATTTTTTCTATCATCAATTATACTGAACCCAACAGGAAGCACTAAAAGTCTTCAGCTTTGCGAATGGGTAATCTGAATTGCAACCAAGCACCGCCTGTTTCTGGATGGTTTTTAGCAGCAATGGAACCGCCATGAGCTTTAATAATTTGTTGCACGATCGATAGTCCCAATCCGCTACCATTTCGAGTGGCTGCGGAATCAGAATATCTAGCTCTAGAAGGATCGCCGCGATACAATCGGTCAAATACGTGGGGAAGATCTGACTCACAAAAGCCGGAACCGGAATCAATAATATTAATTTGAAGGTCGGTTGCCTCTTGCTCGGAAGTAGAATTGTTTTCTCGATGTTGGGAAACTATCTCGATTTCAACGCGAATAGTACCTCCAGAGGGACTGTGCTTGATCCCGTTATCGAATAAGTTGAGAAAGACTTGAGTGAGGCGAGATTTGTCAGCTTGCAAGTAGAAGGAATCAGGGCCGCAGTAGACGAGCGTAATTTCTTTTTGTTGTGCTAGGGGAGCTAAAGTTTGCCAAGCGGCATCGATTAACTGGCGCAGTTCAATAGACTGGTAGGAAAGATGTTGCCTGGGAGCTTCTTGTAGTTCACAGAGATCGAGCCATTCTTGAATCAGGTTCATCAATCGGTTGGTTTCCTTGAACATCTGCTCAGCCCAGCGACGTTCGGGGTTTGAGAGGCGTTTTTGTAGCGCTTCGGCGACTAGGGAAATGGAAGTGAGAGGGGTTCTCAGTTCGTGGGTCAGATCGGAAAAGGCCTGATCGCGCGATCGCGTCAGTTCTCGCAAAAATTGTCGGTTTTCTAGAAAAACGCCGATTTTTCCTTGGGTAAGCGGGTAACTAAAGGCTTTTAGGGCGAGCGAGCTTTCCTCGGATAGCGCCAAGTTTCCCTGATCTGACACGGCATAAGCAGTTGGATAATAGACCCATTCTTGTACTTGAGGTTTTTGAAAGGAGCGGGTTTGTTCGATCAGTTGATCGAGTTCGTAGGAGCGAACCAACTCTAGCAATAACCGTACCTGTCCAGCTTGCCAACGATCGATCCTGAGTAACTGACGCGCTTGTTGGTTGCACCAAAGCAGTTGATTTTCTTCATCAACCTGCAAATAACCGATGGGAGCTTCCTCAAGCAACGTTTGCCAAGTTTGCAATTCACCTTCGAGGCGCTGGCATTTTTGATTGAGATAGGCCATTTCTCGCCGTACCAGAGAGGAACTTGGAAAAGAAGTCATCAAATCCGCCGTATCTGATGAGGCAGTTAAAATTTGGGCAAGTTGGCGCTTGAATTGATACTGCTTCCAGTAGTAAAAACCAATTCCCAAAGCGACTCCCAAGATAAAGGCAATAAAAGTCATCTGAATTCTGAATTTTCAATTCTGGTCGCCGTTCTGCTAGACGCAGGTTCCAGCAGCATCGGGCAACTGCCTTGTGCCAATTCTGAATTCCAAGATAACGTCTAGCTCATCCAAATCGGTAGCCAAATCCTCGAACCGTAATCAAATATTCTGGTTGACTGGGATCGAGTTCTAATTTTTCTCGCAACCAGCGAATGTGGACATCTACTGTTTTTGTATCTCCTAGAAAATCCGGCCCCCAAACCTGTTCGATCAGTTGTTCGCGCGACCACACTCGACGCGGATAGCTCATAAATAGCTCTAGCAAGCGAAATTCTTTGGGCGATAAATTAATTTCCTCTCCGCGAACGACCACGCGACATTCTTGGGTATAGAGGCTAATTTCTTTAAACTTGCGTACTGATGCTTGAGAGAGGCTGCCAAAGCTTTGACGGCGCAGCAGGGCGCGACAACGAGCCACCAACTCGCGCATACTGAAGGGTTTGGTTAGATAGTCATCGGCTCCTACTTCTAGTCCGAGAACGCGATCGGTTTCGCTGGCTTTAGCACTTAACATCAGAATGGGAACAATGTTGCCTTGATAGCGCAATAAACGACAAATGTCCAGTCCGTGGACTTGAGGTAACATTAAGTCTAAAACTACGAGATCGAAAGATTCCTCACTCCCCGTAGCAGTCGAGTTTTGCATTAGATTTAGGGCAGATCGCCCATCACTTGCCGCAATAACCTCATAGCCTTCTTCTTCCAAAGCTAGAACGATCATGTCCCGAATGACATCCTCATCTTCAACGACGAGAATGCGATGGCTGACCAATTCAGGGTTGGAAGAATTCTGAGGTACGTCGAGAGATAGCATAAAAATATTCTTTATTTAGTTCTCTGCCAAAAGATATACAACAAAAAGTCTTCAAAGTGACAGGAATTTTAGATTTAATGCAAATTGTTCTTGCTCAAAGGCTTTGGCTAACGCCGTTGTCAAGCCATAGGCGATCGCGATTCCAAGATGATTATAGCGCTAGTATTCAGTGATTAGTGATTAGTGATTAGTGATTAGTGATTAGTGATTGGGAGATAAGGAGATAGGTTATCTTAAATTACTTCTCCGTTATCCTAGTCACCGTTCACCAATCGCCAGTCACCAATCACCGATCACCGATCACCGATCACCAATCACTAACGAGAGTATAAACGAGCTAATTTTGTAGGAGAAATTCCTAAATAATAGCCAACAATAATTAGTTGATTAATTAGGGTTGTTTTAAAAATTCCTAATTTTTGCCAACGCCGACTTGATGTGATTACTTTTGCGGCTGCTATCCTAATTTTGCCTCTTTTTTTTAAGCGTTGAATCAATTCAAAATCTTCCATGATGGGGAGATCAGCAAATCCATTTAATTCTTGAAAAATAGAGGTTTTAATGAAGATTGCTTGGTCGCCATAGGGAAGAGAAAAAAAGCGCGATCGCCAGTTGACCATTCCTTCAATTAACCGCAAGGATTTTTGTTGACCTTCAATCGCTAATTCAAAAGCACCTGCAACGGTTTTAGGGCGCGATAGGGTCTTTTTGACAATTTCTGAATATCCGACTGGTAGATGGGTATCCGCATGGAGAAATAACAAAATATCTCCCGTTGCTGCCGAAGCTCCTAAATTCATTTGGTTAGCACGTCCAGTTTGGGGACAAATAAGCACTTTTACTCCTAAATTTCCTGCCAATTCAATCGTTTTATCTTGGCTTCCACCATCAACAACAATAATTTCTAGATTAGGTTCAACTTGAAGTTTGGATAGGGGTTTTTGAATAATTGCTGCTTCATTTAAAACAGGAATAATAATGCTAATTTTGTTCATCTGATTGGTGAGAAGGTGATTGGTGAGAAGGTGATTGGTGATTGGTGAGAAGGTGATTGGTGAGAAGGTGATTGGTGAGAAGGTGATTGGT
>CAYTUO010000406.1:0-4197 GCA_964441015.1 uncultured Pleurocapsa sp. | reverse complement strand
GATCGCCGCCTACCATAATGGTGAGGGTTCCCTTTTGAGCGCCAATATCGCCACCAGAAACGGGTGCATCCAGGAAACGCAGGTGATGTTTTTGTAATTCGGTTGCTATTTTCCGCGCGGCATTGCTACCAATGGTACTCAGATCTACCACTAAGGCACCAGGTTTAGCATAGTTTACTACGCCTTCAGTTCCTAGAAGCACTTCTTCCACGTCGGGAATGTCGCCCACGCAGGTAAAAATGACATCGGCAGATTCAACCGCTTCTCGAATAGAGGAGGCGATTTTTGCACCCGCATCGGCAGCGATCGCAATACCAGGACGATTGGGTGTACGATTCCAGGCAGTAACCGAAAATCCTTTGCGTGCTAAATTAGCTGTCATGGGGGCACCCATAACGCCGAGTCCGAGAAAGGCAACTTTTGGATTCATGGGAGTTACTTGATTTGAGCGAGATAGTCCTGATGCGATCGCGCTTGGGAAAAACCGTTATTCTAAAGTAAACTTTCCAACACTGAGCCGACTACGCGATGATCTTCATCCTGCTTAAGCTGCATAAGAGCCTCTGTAGCCTTTGCATCGTCAAATTTACCTAATGTCTTGGCCACTCGCGATCGCGTGCGCCAGGACTCCGATTGTGCTAAACTGAGCAGTTTTTCTAAGGCAATGTCTTGCTTAGTTGTCCCAGCGAATAAACCCAATCCTTCAATACAAGCTTCCTGTACCGTCGGATCTTCTCCTGCCAATCCGCACAGACAAACCTCTAACAAGTCTTCTGGACGATTCAATTCAATTAACGCTGCCAGAATGCTACGGCGCACCAACCAGTGATCGTCGCGATAAAATGCTGCAACTAAATGAGGTGCCGCTACTTCACCGTAAAAGGATAAAGAATTGGCTGCTTCAGCACGAACATTAGAATCGCGATCAAACTGCATTAACTCTAGCAAGGCAGCAAATGCCTCGGCTGATTGCTTTTTGCCTAATCCCATTGCGATAAAAGAACGGACAATAAACTCGTTGTCGCGTATTCTACTGAGTAGAAGCGGGACGGCTACATCTGAGTCATAATGTCTTAACTCAACAATTGCTTTGAGTCGCTCTTGAGAGTCGGAACTTTTTAAGTAGGCTTCAATCTGGCTAATTTCCATCAGCGTTTTGGAGACAGTTTCTTTAATTTTACTTTACTTTCCTTTACAAAAGTGGCGATCGGGTAGCGGGTTTTGGGAAGATGAAGGCTACAGCAACTTATCGTTAATCGAGAGTCAAGCCTATGCAGCTTAGTGAAAGAGCTAAACAATTAATTCCCAAGGCACGAATTGTTAGCTTTGAAACTTGGAAAGATGATTATAGTGAGGAAATAATTGCCATTTTTCAAAAAGCAGACGATGAAGGTCGTTATTTAACGGATGAAGATTTAGAAACAATCAAAAATCGATCTCAGCAAACTGTATTATTATCGCTTGAACAAGCTAAATTTCTCCGAGAAAAAGCTAGTGAAATTGTTGCTGAAGCTAGAAAAAAAGTTTTAGAACATTTTCCGAATATTACCCAACCAGGAGGGGGTTTATATCCTCCCGAAAGAGCAGAAGCCTGTTGGCGCGATTTCTGGCATTTTCTACGCTGTATTACTTATGGCATTGCTGGTCAAAAAACATCTTTTACCAGTCAAAAAGGTATAGAAAATATGCAGTTGCTTTATCAAGAATTGCGAGTTCCTTTGGAGGCGATGATATTAGGTTTAGAAAATTTAAAACCTATTATTTTAGAGCAATTAGAGGGAGAAGAGTCAAAAAATCTGTCTCCTTATTTCGACCATTTAATTGAGAAGATGAAACAATTTTAATTAACTTGAATTGATTATGGGTCGCGAATAAAATTGCTTGTAAGCTTCTGAATTTTTTCGTGAAAAAGCAACAATTTTTTCTTAGTTTTAAACTTCCAAATTCATCTGTAGAAAATCCAAAATCCGATCCCCCCTACCCCCCAATCCCTCCGCCTTCGGCACCTCCCTTAAAAAGGGAGAAAAGGGAAAAATCCAAAATCTAAAATCGAAATGACTTATGGATACAACTAAATTTTTAGAATTTTTTGATTGGTGCGTTGGCAGTTGGGCGACAGAACGAACTTATCACTATTTAACTCATCAAGAAGTTGAGTGATCGCGTACAGAATTTACTATTAAGACTAAAGAACTCTTAATGACTACTAACTACACTCGCTTAGTGTCAGTAGATTCTATTACATTAGTTAATCCGAATTTACGCATTAGAAAAATCATCAACTATCAACGTCCAGCAGAAGAACAACCCCTCGAACAAGTCACTTTAGTTGGGTTTGGTGTAGAATAAAAAGTTAGCTAAACTAATTAATCTAAGTCTCTAGACAGTGGCAACTCGCACAGAAAGTTTGGTGTGATAGACAGTAACCTAAAAATATCTGATCTGATTTAGATTTGGGAGTTAAAGCAGCAAATGCTTGAACCAATTGGCGTAGAAAAGAAATCAATTATAACTTCTCTCGGAACGATGGTTTACTATACACCAACTCAACCCCCTTGGCGAGAGGAAAATGAAACTGACCATCAAAATCTTCCGACTCTAGTTTTTTTGCATGGTTTTGGCGGGGGATCTTCTGCTTATGAATGGTCGAAAGTTTATCCAGCTTTTGCTAGCGATTATTACGTTTTAGCACCCGATTTAATTGGTTGGGGTCGCTCGGAACATCCAGAACGAAATTATCGACCAGAAGATTATATTGGCATCATTATTGAGTTTATTGAAAAAACTTGCGATCGCCCTACACCAGTCATAGCATCTTCTCTGACAGCAGCTTTTACCATTCGTGCGGCAATTGAACGTCCCGATTTATTCAAATTTTTAATTCTGACAACTCCCGCAGGATTATCTGATTTTGGAGAAGACTATGTTCGCAGCTTTTTTGCTCAGATAATTAAAGTACCTATTCTTGATAAATTGATCTACAGTACTGGTGTAGCAACAGAAGGCGGCATTTCTACTTTCTTGCAAACTCGTCAATTTGCTCGTCGCGATCGCGTCTATTCAGAAATTGTACAGGCTTATTTACTATCTGCTCAACAAGCTAATGCAGAATATGCTGCACTTTCTTTTGTCAGAGGAGATTTGTGTTTCGATCTATCAAAATATATCACTCAGTTAAAGACTCCCACAGCAATTATTTGGGGACAAAAATCGCAATTCACAGGGCCCGAAATTGGAAGGCGTTTAGCTGCTTTAAACCCACAAACAATTAAAGTATTTCAAGAATTAGAAGAGGTAGGATTGACACCGCAGCTTGAATTGCCTGGAGTAACGATTGGGTTAATCCGCAAATACATAAAATTGCTCGACGAATAGAAATTTTTGCCTTAGTTTCGCAATAGTTACCAAAAAAAGATTGATTGCTTTTTGATTTGCGATCGCGGTAAAATCCTATTCCCAATAATTGCCGAAAGAAACCCTTTACTCTTTAATTCTGACATCGATAATGCTGGCATTAAAATCGTAATTAAAGCCTTCTAGCTCAATTGGGATGCCAATTTTAATTTTGTTATTACCTAAAACTGCCCCATCTTTAGTGACTTGAGCTTTTCCCCCTAAAGTGATTAACATATCAGTACTAAATGAATCGGGTCTAGGATCGGGAAGAGCTTTAGCAGAACCATCGGGTTGAGGAATAATTATGGTTCTAGGAAGTTGTTGAACAGATTTGATTTCAACCTGACCGTAGGGTTGATTGCGGATAATAATATTAGCTTTTTTAGATTTATCAAACTCGCTCATCAAAACTTGGGGATCGCGAATACTTAATCCTCGAACAACCGCATCAACTTCAATCTGTTTTATCCCCGTTCCGCTACCAGCAACACCTGTCCCAGTCGTACCTGGAAAGAAAAAGATCCCGATAATAACTAAAACAATAACGCAGGCAGCGCCTAAATCTAAAATACTGATAGTCCCAAATAAACGTCCTTTAGAATCTATAATTTTCATTGTTTATTAGTCCTTAGTTATTGGTGATTGGTGAGAAGGCAGAGGGTAGAAGTTCAGGAGTTCAGGAGTTCAGGAGTTCAGTAGATATTCTTCCTTGTCTCCCGATTTTGGATTTTAGATTTTGGATTGGTGACTGATAACTGATAACTGATAACTGATAACTGATAACTGATAACTGATAACTGA
>CAYTUO010000405.1:0-4203 GCA_964441015.1 uncultured Pleurocapsa sp. | reverse complement strand
CTAATATTTTCTGGTTTTCCTTACTTTAATCTATTCAATTGAAAACCGCTATTAATCAGGTTTTGCAGCAACTAATCAATCCTCCCAGTCCCGATAAGCCAGAGATAACCAGAGGCGGCAATACTTTACGGGTAGGAGATAGAGTAATTCAACTCAAGAATGACTACGATAAGGAAGTTTTCAACGGAGATTTAGGGATAATTAGCGCGATTGATACAACCGAGCAGGAAGTTACAATCTTTTTTGACGGACGCGATGTAACTTACGATTATGCCGACCTCAATGAAATTAATTTAGCCTATGCGATCAGTATTCATAAATCGCAAGGTAGCGAGTATCCAGTCGTGATTCTGCCTTTATATTTACAGCATTATATTATGCTTTCTCGCAATCTGGTTTACACGGGTTTGACTAGGGCAAAGAAATTAGCGATTGTGATTGGGTCGCAAAAAGCGATCGCGATCTCTGTTAAACAGAAAAATGAACGGCAACGTTATACTCGATTGAAAGAGCGTTTGAGTGAGCGATTGGGTAAGACAGTACATTAGTTAGTATAAAGAAAATCTAAAGCTATGGCGATCGGGAAGACAATTAAAGGCAAGCTAGCAAAAAGACAGCCTTCTTTGGGATAAATGACACCCGTCGCTCAAAAAATCTCCTTGTCCCTCGAACAAAGACAAATAGAGGCTTATCAGTTAAGCGCTGATGGGCAAATTCAGTTATTATTCACCCACCGTCAAATTGGAGAGGCAGTGGGGAAAACAAAGGAAGCCGCACAGCGATTTCTCTCTCAACAGGGCGCGAGCTTACCCAGTGCGGTCAAAGCCAAAATTCCTGAACGAAACCATCCCGTGCTTTTAACGACTTTAGAAGCTGCCCAAGTATATTGGAAATCGCTTGCCCAAAAAGGAAACGAGAAAGCGTCGGTCTTGATAGAAGCTCTGTCAAATCAGACAATTTTTACGGTTTCTCCCTCACTTGAGGAAAAAGCCATATCCTCACAAGAAATAGTTCCTTCTTCTAATCCAATCACCAGTAGCGAACAGTTCCATCTAATTGTAGAAGGCATTGAAACCGCATTTCTGTGGATGGACGAAGCTGGAATAGACAAAGGCGCGATCGCACACTGGAAACTAACCCAACTCCAGAAAGAAGTTCCACAACTCGAAGAGATCGTTACTTCGGCTCAATCAGTCATAGCTAACTCTACTGTCTCGCCATCAGGGATGATTGCTTCACAGCTAGCTTCACTCTTAACAGAACTATTAGGGCGGAAAATAACAGCAGCATCGGTCAACAAAGCCTTGCATGAGTTGGAGTGGCAGGAATGGTCAAAACCCGGTCAAAGCCGAGAGAGGAAACTGACGGAGACGGGAAAAAAATATGGAGTTTCTGTGCTGGCTACATCCGCAGACGGATGGCAAGGCGCTCAAATTAGATGGAATGAGTCAGTGATAAAGTTATTGGTAGATCATTTATCTAATCTATCTAACAATCTCTAATGACGATTATTGCGCTAGTAAACCGAAAAGGGGGAGTAGGAAAAACAACTGTTGCCGTTCATTTAACTCATTGGTTGGCCGCCAGAGCCAGTTCGGTTCTGTTAGTCGATGCCGATCCTCAACACAGTAGTGCCAACTGGCTTAGAACGCTGGGAATTGAAGCTAAAGTTCTCTCTAATCCAGAAGATTTACTCAATAGACTTCCTGATTTGGCTGCCCCCTTTGATTTTGTCGTGGTTGATGGGCCAGCTTCTTTAGGAGAAGCTACTCAAAACATTCTGCTAGTCTGTGACCTAGCTCTTATTCCCTGTAAGCCGTCGGGACTAGATACCAACAGTAGCGCACAACTGGTTCGCCATCTTCAGGGGATTCAACGAGTTCGTAAAGGAGATCCTACTGCGGCATTATTTCTCAACTTAGCGGTTCCCAATACTCGTTTACTAACAGATTCCTTGGAACTTTTAGCTAATAGTAACTTTCCTTTTTTAAAGACAACTCTCTATCAACGTCAGATCATCTGTGATGCTCCTGGTCAAGGAGAAGTCGTCTGGACAATGAAAGGGACTGCTGCTAAAGCCGCCGGGGCCGATTTTGAAAATTTATTCACTGAAGTAATGAAATTGATCGATGGTAGCCACTAAAGACCGTAAAAAACTAAGTTCATTTACTTTTGAAGGAGAGCGAGCCAACATCCCACTCTCTCAAATTCATTTACCTTCTTACCAGCCTAGAAATTATTTTGCTCCAGAAAAATTAGAAGAACTGGCTCGAACCATTAAATGTCATGGAATTGTTGAACCGCTAGTCATTCGACCTAAACCCCTTTCAAATTTTTACGAACTTGTAGCGGGAGGACGACGTTATCGAGCAGCACAACTAGCAGGGTTGACAGAAGTTCCCGTTACGATTTTAGAGCTAACCGAGGAAGAAGCTCTAGAAGTAGCGATGCTAGAAAATCTTCAAAGAGAAGACCTCAATCCGATTGAGGAAACTGAAGGAATTCTCCACCTTCTAGCTGGACGGTTGTCGATCAAAGTAGAAGAAGTTCCGGCTCTCCTCTACAAGCTCAATCGCCAGAGCCAAGGTCAAATCAAATCCGATAATAACGTTATTATCGATTCGGATATTGAAAAAATTGTGGGATTATTTGACTCGCTTGGAAAATTCACCTTTCAGTCGTTTGTTCAAAACCGACTACCTTTACTCAATCTCCCTCAAGAAATCCTGTCCGCTCTTCGAGAGGGGAAAATTGCTTATACAAAAGCTAGAGCGATCGCTAAAGTAGAAGATGCTCAGACCAGAAAAAATTTATTAGACGAAACGATTCATCAAAATTTATCGCTTTCTCAAATTCAAGAAAAAATTAGACAAGTTCCTAACTTGGCAATAGAAAAACCAATAACAGCAGAACAACGAGCTAAAGCAACTTTCCAACGGGTTACTAAGTTTCGTCCTTGGAACAATCCCAAAAAACAGAAAAAGTTTGAGGAACTGCTAGAACAGTTAGAAGCTCTGATGAGTGATTGATCGCTCACAAAATTTTAAAATGTCCAGCGAGCGGACATTTTATTAATAAAAAGCCGTCACCAATTGAGTTAGTTGTTGACGGCTTTTTCAATTGATTGAAGTCTTCAATCGTAGCGCTACGCGCCCTTCAAAGAGAACAAGAGAAGAAGGTCAAAATTGATGACACAATCAATCGATTCACAAACCTTTGGGCGCGACCGACTCATTAATGAATACTTTCGTCTCGTCCCCCAAGACTTCGGGATGAAAATTCCAGACCCATCCTTTCTATTAAAGAGTTCTGGGCAAATCCAAGCGCAAGAAAATCTTCTCGACGCGCTAGAAGCCGCTTTGAGCGTGGAAATTCAGGAGGACAATCGTATATTCGAGTGTCGAGTAGCGAAAGTGGGATCTGATAGCGAACAAGGACGACGAACGTTTCGACAAATCCGTGCGTTATACGAACGTAGCCGTAACACAAATCACCCCTCGGCTCGTTACTCCCCAGTTCGTTTATACGAAGTCGATATTCCATCAATGAGATCGGCTTTTGAGAAAACGGCTTCTCGTCTTGGTAACGTCAAACAGCACTGGCACGGAACGAGCGCTGCCAATTGACTCTCAATTTTAAAAGGCGGATTGGTAATTCCAAAAAGTGCAGCCCACGGTCGGATGTTTGGCAACGGTATTTATGGAAGCGAGCAATCGACTAAAGCGTTGAACTACAGCATTGGTTATTGGGGTTCTGAGAAATTAAATCGCGTTTTCATGTTATTGTGCGACTTCGCAATGGGACGAGAATATCTTCCAAATAGCTATAATCGCTCTTTTCCAGTTGCCGGATACGACAGTACGTATGTCAAAGCGGGAACGGCAGGGGTGATTAATCAGGAGTCGATTGTTTACAACACCAACCAAGTGAATATTAACTATTTGGTTGAATTTGCAGCATTGAACAACTGACAACTACTGCAACAAAAAGATATTGCCGCGTAGATTATTGGCTGCCTCCTACTGAAAGAGGCAGCCCAACTCCAATAATTGCCTGCGCTACGCGCTACTGTGACGAGAAAAATGAAGAATAGATCGCATGAATATTGAACAAGCTCAAAAGTATTTAGTTGCACTTGGAATTAATGTCTGTAATAGCGGTTTTCAATTGGGTGGCTCATAATAACAGCAGTGGGTAAACCAG
>CAYTUO010000404.1:0-4208 GCA_964441015.1 uncultured Pleurocapsa sp. | reverse complement strand
TCTCGACACCTCCCTTCGGGTAGGTGTGAGCCTTCTTGCTGTTTGAGGTAAAAAACGTTTCCTAGTGAACGACGGCGAAGATTATTCAATCTAGACCTTGAATAGGAGAAGCCATGAAAAACTCTTGATGAGATGACTGTTGGAGAAAGTCTGGCAAAAGCCGATTGAGCGTTCTCGCCTGCAAAAATCCGTAATTTATGCCAATTTAGCTACTTAGATACCTCTGGCTATTTTTATTTACTACCAATCCAACTTGACCGAGTATTTGGCGAATATAGGATCTCGGCTAATTAACCAAGCATCTTCAACATTAGCTTGAGCAATTAACAAACGATCAAAGGGATCTTTGTGATGAGTTGGCAAACTATCGAGCGCTAAAACATGATTGATGGTGATCGGTAAAATTTGCAGACTATTAAGACGCTGCTGATTGTCAAGAATTTCTCTCAAAGGCATATTCAGCGTTAGTTTACCCAGTTGGAGTTTGATTTGCATTTCCCAGATACTGGCAACGCTCAGCACGATTTCATTAGTCGGGTCGGTACACAAAGTTAAAGCTCTTTGTGAAAGCTTGGCTGGAGAGCTATCCCACCAAATAAAAGTATGAGTATCGAGTAGTAATTTCATGTACTGCCAATCCAGAATTCATCGGGTAACGGTTCATCAAAGTCATCGCTAATTGAGATAGCACCAGAATGCAAACCAGGCTGTCGTAATGTTTCATTAGAAGTAATGGCTATCAGACGAGCTAAAGGGGTATTTCCTTGGGTAAGAACTATCTCTGTGTTTTCACGCACTAGCGATAATAATTCCTTTAGGCTCATAGGCTCTTGATTAAGATCGACGGTTTTAGTCGCCATGATACATTTCTTGGATTGAAGAAAAACAATTATTGATATTTTAACTAAAGCGATTGACTGAAGTAGAGAACAGGTTATAAAAAATATTTTTTGCAAGTATTCTTAATCAATTCCTGTTACCTCGAAACTGCTGTAAGTCCAAACTCAATTGAATATATTGACTCGATTCAGAATCTTGAGCACGAGGTTTCAGATAGGTTGCTAGGAAATCATGATCTAACCAAGGTTCAGAACTTCCAGGATATCTTTCATCTTTCATTAACCATTGTCTAAACACTTTTTCTCGACCATCATTTGGGCAAAAAGTTTGGTACACTCTCACTCGCTTTTGGCGATCGCCACTACAACAAACCAAGGTTAATCCATAATCAATTTGTTCAAGTAACCGTCTAATAATAACAATTGGGCTAGCATTTTTAGCAATATTAATTCCCATCACAGTTTTAATTGCAGCACGATTTTTGATAGCAATTTCTGCAATTTTTTGTAGGTCATCATCGGTATTTCGCAACTCTCGATAGGGATTGGCTAATAAAACTGAAATTCCTAACACTTCCATCGTGCCAATAATTGCTCCAAATTGTGAGCTATTAAAATCGGGTAAGAAAAGACTCCCATGACCTTGTTCAATTAATTTTCTAGCGACCATTGCATCGCGATCGGCTAAATAGGAACGACCTATAGTCAGAAAATAATGAATGCGAATTTTTTGATACCAACCATTGTCATCTAAAGCGATTAATTGAGGAGTAACGGGAATACCGTAGCGATTTTTTAGAGCGTATTTTCTTAAAGATTGTCGTTCTGCAATTGTCTTGACTAGCCGTTTTTTGAGGGCGCGATATTGCTCTTCTGTTAGCTCATCGGCCTGTGCGATCGCTTGGCATTCAGCTTGATAATTTTGTTCTCTTACTTCATTAATTGCTTCTGTTAATTGATTTTGGCTTTTGAGTCTTTCCCAAGCTTCTGCTAGAGAATATAAATTTTGGGGAGATGTATTTTCTTTATCCTTTTGATTCCTGACTTTAATTTGATGCCCTTCTTCTCGCAGAAAAGCCAAAACTGAATCTCTATAATTAATCATTGAAGCATTAGCGCGAACTGCCATTTTTGCCCAACATAATAGCGATTCGGCTTGAAATTTTGTATCAATATCGTCTAACGCCTCGAAATCAGATTGTTGCAACAAACGAATATTGAGTTCGGTTAAACGATGTCCAGAGGTCAGTAATGCTGGAATAGAAGTAGAGCCATTTCCTATTTGATTAAATCCATAGGAAGCAACCCAAATATATCGGGGAATATTCTCTCGAATTCGTCCTAAAGCTTGACAAACAGAGGTTGGGGTTTGTATCCCCTGGGCTATATTCCAAATTGAAGTAAAATGCCCTTTTAAATTGATACTAACACCGGTTTCAATAGATGGACTCGCTAGGACGATATCGTAATTCGATAGGGTGCGATCAAGATTAGCAATACAGTTATAAGCAGGATGGGTTTGTTCTGCTAAAGATTCGGAATCGATGCGGAGAATTCTAGCTTGTGGAAATTGTTTTTTTAAATAAGATTCGAGAGTACGAGTTCCCCATTGACTGGTTAATTTTTGTGCTGAGAGACAAATAAATGGTTTACCGCCGTCTTTGATATGTTTGACCAAATCTCTGACTAATCTTTTGGGTTCACTTTCTGGGTAATTATAAACTTTCCATGCTTCTGTTTCATCGGGTTTCCAATCATTTTGAGCAATAAACGGTTGAAAAGAGATTCCTGCCAAAGAAATTAAATAATCTAAAGAAATATCGCTTAAATCGGCATCGGCAACAAAAACTTTTCCCTCGCCATCTAAAACATTTTGCATCAAAGTTTTCAACGATTTGAGTATGGCAACTCGATTACTTCTACAAGTATCAGAATTTAATCCATGCCACAGGACTTGCTCGATTTCATCGATAATAACAATTCCATTCGACCAGTTAGCTGCATTAAACTGTGCCTGAGAATTGGGATGTAAGGAGTCGATACATAAACCATATCCCAAAACTTGCTCTAGGGGATTGTCCCTTACTTCTGTAATATATTTCAACCCGAAGCGCTGACAGAGTTCTTCTACCAGTCGTATCCGATGTCCAATAACCAATACCCACTGGTTGCGATCGCGTGCTTGTGCGACAATCTTTTCTAGAAACTTAGTCTTTCCCGTTCCTTTGGGGGATTTAATGCCAATTAATTTTGCTGTCTGGGGAATATTTAAATCACCAAGATAGCGGCAATTAACTAGTAAATCGGGAGTATAAGTAAGACGCGCCAGTCCCTGTGCTTTCCAAGTGTCTAGGGGAAGTGCTTTTTGATAAACTTCATCAAATGCCTGCTGGCCTTCATTAGCGATAAAATCGTCAACGCCTTTACCGAGTGCAGGATTCCAGGTAATCACTTTGACTGAACACCCTACTTGCCTCAGCAGATACCCCATTTTTCTAATCGCTGCATTGACAGCTTTGATAGTATTGGGTTTCGAGTCTTGGTCAAAAACCAGATAAATTTCCCGTCCAGGCGTAATTAACTTTTGTAATTGAGGAATGAGGTGAGACTTGCCAATGCGATTTCCCTCTTCATCTTTAGGGGTACGATATCCGTTATTAATCCCTGGCAGGGCAATCGCCGCATAACCCGCAGTCAATAATGCACCAGCTTTTTTCGCGCCTTCGGTGATACACAAAGGGATCGCAGGACGTTCGACTAACCATTGCCAAAAGTCAATTTCTTGTGATACAATATTGACCCTGTGGCGATCAGCAATACGCTGCCAGAGATTTAAGGGAACTCTCAGAGCAAAGATTCCAGTAGGGGTTTGAGGAGGATGCTCGTATTTGATGGGTTTGTGGCGATCGCTACTCAGACGAGGGCGATCGGGTTTAAAACATCCCCAGAGGTCATCGCCTCCTGTGAGTAAATCGACTCCAGAACACCACCACCCGCCTTCTTCAGTATGCTCGTAGCGTTTGAGAATGCGATCGCTGACTCGCCCGTCGTTGCGTCTGGGTAGGTCGTCAGAATAGAGCAGGTATTCTGAGGGTGCAGAACCAGCTAAAGCTGTTACATTAAGGCGGATTAGTTGCTCATCTACACAACTTTTTTGCCATTCAACTAAATGGTTCATCTGTATCCCTCTAAAAACTCAAGTTGGTTTCACCACATATCTAGTGTTGTGAGACGATCATTCTAGCAAAGAAACACTATATATAGAAATTATCCTGACTTGAGTTGGTGAGCGATCGCCATCATGGTTGTCTCTTGCATCTGTGTTGTTTTATCTCACGCAGAGGCGCAGAGACGCAGAGGAAAAATTAA
>CAYTUO010000403.1:0-4211 GCA_964441015.1 uncultured Pleurocapsa sp. | reverse complement strand
GAGCAATATATAGACTTTTTTTCGCTTTAGCTTCAATATATTTTTGTTCTAGCGTTCGCAAATCTTTTTTAAACCGACTAATTATCCCGCTTTGCTGTTCTAGCTGAGTTTGTAAAGTTTGAGCTTGAATTTGATAGGATTGACGCTGTATCAGCGCTTCTTTTGCTAAAACTTCATTGCTCTTGTCCAAAGCCATTTGAGCGCGTTCGTACCACTTCTGTGCAGCAAGCTGATGGTTGGCGATATATCGCTCTGTACTTTTTTGAGTCGCGATCGCCTCTGCTAATGCTCGTCGCATTTCAATCAACTCTTGTTCCATGTCCATAACGGCCCGATCCAAAATTTTTTCTGGATCTTCAGCTTCGTTAATCAGGCTGTTAATCTGTGCGCGAAGCGCTCCCCCAAGACGATCCAGCCAGCCCATAACCGTACTCCATTGTTAAGGCAAAGGTTACGTTGATCCTATCTCAAACTGTTGCTTTTTATCTCTACTGAACCGTCGCTGTTTATCTCTACGGAGGGTTTATTGTTACCTGATGAAGGTTCAGTATAAGTTGTTGGTTGGGGATAGTTAATCGTTTGCTGTTCTGGGTTAGCTAATTGGCCATTCATTGAATTAGGGACTTGCTCTCTTTGTAACTGTTGAAACTGTCGCATTAAGATACTAGGATCGTGCTGATTGTGTTGTGCTTGCCTATCTATGCGCGTCTTCTGGTAGAAACTGGGAGCAGGCAAATTTTCTTGCTCTAAACGTCTTTGTTCTGCCGCATGGCGTTGAGAAAATTCTGAGATCGGATCTATTTTCTGAGAAAATGTAGGAATTGTTGCGCTCACTGGTTTATTCTCTGTAACGGGTTGAATTGAGGGGGGAACCGGAAGGGTTTGGGCAACGGGTGGCGGTGGTGGCAAAGATGGCTGGTTAGGTGCTGGCGAGTAAGCAACCGGCAGAGAAGGGGGAAGGGGATGAGTTTGAATGGGCTGTGGTTGCAAAGAAGGGGGCAGCAGAACGTTTGTCAGATTGGAAGTAGGCTGAAGTGTTGGACTGGGAGGGACAGGCGGCACGCTAGCGGTTTTGGATGAAGTCGAACTGGGAGCAACCAAACTCAACGCCCCTGCGTCTAAGCGATCGGATTTTTCAACGGCTAGGTTCAGGTTCTTAATGGATGAAACCTCTGACAGTTCTGGGGTAGGCTTTGCGATCGCGAAAGAATTCCCATCCGCCGCTATCTGACTCGAATCAGACCACTGAGAATAACTCAGAAGAATATTTGCCGTCAACAGCAGGAACATAGAAGCCATCGTCCAAGGAGTTGCCAGGAGATCTAGCCAATTGCGTTCTAGTTTGTCAGGTGTCGTGCTTTGAGCTACTTCTACATATTCGCCGTCAAGAATGGCATCATGGGAAAGAGGCACGAATATTTCTCGATCGCTGAGTGAAGATTGATAGACGATACTCCCAACGCGATCGCCGCTAATTTGTTTTCTCTCAGACGGATTTCCTTGAGCATTAACCAGATGATTTGATGAGCGATGGAAATTTTCTACAATTTCTGCCTCTATTGGTTCCTCTAAATTCTCAGACGAGGACGCTATTGCTGAATTTATAGAGGATGCTTGAGATGAATTGGCTGCATCAAAGTTACTCATGGGGATCGTCTTTCGATTTTGAATTTTGGCTGCCTTTTGAAGGAGGATTAAGGGGAGATTGAATTTTGAATTGAGCAAAAAGTTTTAAAGTTCTGTCGTTCAGTTTATTACAGCTTTATCCCCTAAAGCGTAATCCTAAAAATAATTCGGTGTAATCACGGAAATTATCCAAGAAACAGGAGAAAAAATTCAGTGAAATTGCGGAGAGCGCCTCAGAATAAATTTGTAGTAAATTAGTAGGTTTGTTATGTCTTTTGACTCTCTTGATCGCATTTTTGCAGCACTAGAAAAACAACCTGGTTGGGAAGTTCAGCAACAGTATCGTCGCTTGTTA
This sequence comes from uncultured Pleurocapsa sp., assembly GCA_964441015.1. Classification (GTDB taxonomy): domain Bacteria; phylum Cyanobacteriota; class Cyanobacteriia; order Cyanobacteriales; family Microcystaceae; genus Hydrococcus. The sequence goes on along the minus strand of CAYTUO010000403.1, from coordinate 2,230 downwards.
CAATGCTGGGAAGCCGTCGTCGATCCCAAGGTTCAGCAACAGACTCGTCCCCTTTATCTGGTTCGTAACGTTCTTTGGGTGGCGACTTCTAGCTCAGTCTGGGCACAAAATCTATCTTTTCAACGATATTCCCTATTAAAGCGTCTCAATGCGCTGTTATCGGAGCCTTTAGTTGATATTCGTTTCTCTACTGCTCAATGGCACAATTCTAAGCCTTTTTCTGCTTCTTCCGATTCTCCATCGCTAAGTCAAGAACAGCATCCTAGCGCGATCGCGACGAATCTAGAGCAATCTTTACCAGATGAGTTACCCCAAGGGAAAAAAACGCCTGAAGCTGCTTTTCAACATTGGGCCGCGGGGATTGAGGCGCGATCGCAAAATCTTCCCCTTTGTCCTCGCTGTGAGTGTCCTACGCCACCCGGAGAACTAGAGCGTTGGACAATCTGTGCCTACTGTGTAGCCAAGCAATGGTCATCCGAAAGTTAGAGTTCTTCTGTCCCAGATTTCTCTTAAATAAGACTAAAAAACATTAAAATCTTGATTATTTTACGGTATTCTTCACTGATTCTCCTTGTTATGGCAATGCTATAGTTGTCGGTTAAGTAGGTAGGAAGAGTGGGCTGTGCGATCGCTCAGACGCTACAATGAACCTAACATAATCGTTGCGTTCAGATCATTCTACGCTCCTATGACTACCCTGATAAAACCCTCTACATTCCTCCCCAACGGGCTTTGCATCCAGCGAGTCAACAACCTCACCCTTTTCAAATTCACGAACGAATTGGGGGAACGTATGCAGGAACTTCTCGACAAGAAAAAAGCAGATACTCTAACCACGGAAGAAGCCATCGAACTAGAGACGATCGGCGAACTCGATAACATTTTCAGCTATATCAACGCTGTCATCGCCGCCGAAGCCAATGACCATTCCTAAGTCCCTGGTGGCGTTGGTGCGGCAACGCGCTCAATTTCGCTGCGAATACTGTCACTATCCCGAACTTTTAAGTACCGCTCCTCTATCCATTGACCACCTTCAACCCCAATCCCTGGGGGGAACAGACGATCCCGCTAATCTGGCGCTAGCCTGTCGTCGCTGCAACGAAAGACGATACAACTTCACAACGGGAATTGACCCCACAACAGGAACAGAAGTCCCCCTATTCAACCCGCGTCAGCAATGTTGGTCAGAACACTTCATCTGGACGGCTGATGGTAGGCGCATCATTGGTACAACGGCGATCGGACGTGCGACCTGTAATCGTCTCGATCTCAACGATGAACGACGCGAGGAGCAATTCATTCAGAATGCTCGGCAGAAATGGCTCGAAAGCGGCCTGCATCCCCTTGAGGACGACCCAAAACAGGATAAGCTTTGAGATTATGGCGACACCGATCTTGTAGAGTGTGTTCGTGTGATCGCGGATCTTGTAGCGACTGTCTTAATTGTCAAGCGATCGCTTATACTTTTTCAACCATCAAGGGAAACACTATCAAATTAAAGAACGATTAGCAATGTCTTATCTTTTCTCCTTCTTTAGATAGATGCCTATTTTTTCATCCGAGAAAATACTGATTTTTTTATCTAGTGCAATAATAAATAAATCAGTTTTTTCAACTAATTGTATAGTTGTATTAACCAATAATTAAGACAATCTAAAGATTAAAAAGCCATCGGGGATCGCCTAAATCTATACATAATCATAGCTTTAACCCTTTAACTCCCAGATCTAGAAAGAAGGAAAATAGACTTGAGAGCCTAGATAAAACTCTATAAAAGGCTATCTTTTTAGGGAGAACCCATGAAAACAGCCAATTTTTTAACTTCTTCTTGTCGCTACTGTCGCTACTATAAGCCAGAAGGACGTAGGGGTGGTATGTGTCAACAATTGGGCGTTCCCGTACAAGCTTGCTGGAAAGCTTGTGCTTTAGCGGCTCGACCTTTTAATTCGGCTTGGGAAAGCCTCGAAGAAGTTGTTCATTTAGAAAATACATTTGTCTTGAAACATTCAACTGAATATTCATCAGTTGCCACTGCTAATACTGAAACCCTACTCGAATCCAAACAACCTGTAACAGTTTAGTTAAATCTATCTCTTGCGATAGTTGTCATAAAAATAAAGTTCCAAAATATAAAATTTTCAGACTCAGCATTTCATAAAAAATCAAAAACCTAAATCAGGAGTCGTAGAGACGTTGCACTGCAACGTCTCTACGCATTGCAACGTCTCTA
>CAYTUO010000402.1:0-4218 GCA_964441015.1 uncultured Pleurocapsa sp. | reverse complement strand
TAGGCACGTAAGCCAGCGCGATCCCAAGTCCCAGGGTAGGCGATGAAGTTCCGCTAGTTACTTCTCCTACGACTTGGCCTTGCGATAAGAGGGGATAGCCGTGACGGGCGATATGTCGTCCTTGCATCTGCAAACCAACTAAGCGACGCTTGACACCGGATGCTTTTTGTGCTTCTAGGACAGAACGTCCGATAAAATCTCCTTTGCTATCCAAGTGAACCAGCCAACCCAAACCCGCTTCTAGAGGCGTGGTCGTGTCATCGATATCTTGTCCGTAGAGACACATCGCCGCTTCTAGACGCAGAGTATCCCTTGCTCCCAAACCGCAAGGAGTCACACCAGCATTAAAGAGCGATCGCCACAAGGTTTTCCCTACCTCTGGATCGACCATCACTTCAAACCCATCTTCTCCGGTATAACCCGTCCTGGCAATAAAAGCAGGTTTGTCCAGCACTGTTGTCTCCAGATGTGCAAAAGCTTTCATCGAAGTTAGCTCGTCTCGAACAAAGGGTTGAAGCGAGGAAATGGCCTGGGGCCCTTGAACGGCAATTAAAACTTTATCTTGAGAAAGGTCTTCTAAAAGAACCGCAGTTGAATCTAAATGTTCTAACAACCAAGCTTGATCTTTTTCAGTAGTCCCAGCATTGACGATAACTACGCCATGTTGTTCGCCACTCTCGTCCTCGCCCTGATAGTAGAAAATAATGTCATCGATGATGCCAGCTTGAGGGTTTAACAGGACAGTATACTGCGCTTGACCGGGTTGCAGGCGTTCTAGATCCGAAGGCACTAAAGACTGAAAGCTTTTGAGCAATTCTTTTCCCTTGACAATAAATTTGCCCATGTGGGAGATATCGAACATCCCTACACCCGTCCGTACTGCCTCGTGTTCCTGTTTTAGACCGCTAAATTGTACGGGCATCTCCCACCCCGAAAAAGGCGTTAGTCTGGCGTTTTGTGCTACTGCTAGCTCAAATAGGGGAGTCCGTAAAAGATTAGAGGGAGTTTCCGAAAGTGCCACAGGGTCTTACTGTCCAAGCGAGAGAGTTATATTTGATCTAGCACGTTTTGGCAGCAATTGAACGGCTCATTTTTCAAGCGTTTTAGCTGACCGAAAAATAAGCTATGATTAGGCGAAACTATGTTGCTCGACATGGGTCATTACCAACAGCGATCGCGCGAGTAAGGTAACGTGCTTAAAAAGTTTAACCCGAAGCTCAAAAAACGGTTGAGTCAATTCCTTCACTCAATTGCCGACAAATTGGAGTCCAATTCCAATCCCCAAACCGATGCATCAGAGGCAGAATCCAATTCTCAAGGAGAATCGCCTGCAAATGCAGAACTCACCCCGCAGCAACCCAGAAGGATTCCCTTGCGCCTCCCCAAACGACTCGCCACGCTTCCTCATCGCTTCCAGGAATTCTCTCAGAGAACGTTTCAGAATCGCCCTCCTAGATTTTGGATAATCTTAGGTGCTGGGGTTGGTTTTGGGAGTGGGGCACTCGTGGTAGGGGTAGGCGCTTACCAACTAGAAAGTAGCGTACCCTCCTCGGTAGAAGAGCTTCTGACCTATGCGCTTCCAGGAACGATAACGATCGAAGCGGCTGATGGCAAGGTATTGCAAGAAATCGGCGATGTTACTCACGAAAAGCTGAAAATTTGGCAAATTCCCGACCCGGTTGCTCAAGCGTTTATTGCTAGCGAAGATCGCCGCTTTCAAGAACACGGAGGCGTTGACTTCCAAGGGATTCTCAGGGCAATGGTTTCTAACCTGCAAGCTGGAGGGGTGATAGAAGGCGGCAGTACTATTACCCAGCAGCTAGCCCGCATTGTTTTCTTAAACCAAGAACGCAGTTTCGGGCGCAAATACAAAGAGATGCGACTGGCCAAAAAAATTGAGGAAAGCTTTGATAAAGAGAAAATTTTAGAGCGATATCTCAATCTCGTTTATTTAGGTTCGGGTGCCTATGGGGTTGCTGATGCCGCCTGGGTATATTTCAGCAAGCCTGTCAGCGAATTGACCTTAGCAGAAGCTGCAACCTTAGCAGGAATCGTCCCAGCCCCTAGCGTCTACTCCCCTCTGACAAATCCTCAAGCTGCCAAAGAACGCCGCGATCTCGTCCTCGAAAAAATGCAAAAAGAAGGGTTGATTACAGCCCAAGAAGCCGAAGCGGCTATTGCCTCGCCCTTGAAAGTTAACCCCAGCCAGCCAAAGCGTTTGGAACGAAAAGCGCCTTATTTTACCGAATACATTCAAAAAGAATTGCCTAAATACGTTGCTCCAGAGGTGCTAAAAACAGGCGGCATTGTCGTTGAAACGACCCTCAACAGCCGTTGGCAGGAAGTGGCGGAAGAAGCCCTGGAGACAGCAGTAGAGCGCTATGGTAAGTGGCAGAGTTTCGAGCAAGCGGCTATGGTCAGCATCGATCCGCGCAACGGTCAAATTAAAACGATGGTTGGGGGGACTGATTTTGAAAAAAATCAATTTAACCGCGTGACTCAAGCGAAACGTCAACCTGGATCGACTTTTAAGACTTTTGTCTATTCAACTGCGATCGCGGCAGGGATTTCTCCTTATAAAAATTATCTAGATGCAGAGTATGTCGTCGATGGTTACAAACCCGAAAACTTCGGCGATAGCTATAGCGGTGCCTACGTTCCCATGCGTAACGCCTTAGCCAAGTCTCTCAACGTGGTTGCGGTACAGATACTCGTTAATGTCGGTTGGAATCCGATTATCAACCTCGCTCATAAAATGGGCATAGAATCGCAGCTAAATCCAACCTATTCTCTAGCATTGGGTGCTTCTGAAGTCAATCTCTTAGAACTGACTAGCGCCTACGGCACCCTGGCCAATCAAGGCCTTCATCAAAAACCCTATGGCATTAGCCGAATTCTCGATCGCCAAGGGAAAGTTCTATATCAAGCCAAATTTCAACCCGAAGAAGCCCTCGATCGCGATACGTCAGCGATTGTGACCTGGATGTTGCAAGGGGTAGTCGATAGCGGAACGGGAATTCCAGCACAGATTGGACGGCCCGCAGCCGGAAAGACAGGCACCTCCGATAAAGCCCGCGATCTCTGGTTTGTTGGCTATATTCCGCAATTAGTCACGGGGGTATGGTTAGGAAACGATAACAATAAGCCTACTTGGGGAGCTAGCAGTATGGCGGCGGCGCTGTGGCGGCAGTTTATGCTAGAGGCAGTCGAAGGGATGGCGATCGCCTCTTTTCCAGACCTTCCTAACCAAATAGAGGGACGTAAAGCGACCATTAAAGCCGAACCGATTAAGCCCCAAAAAAGTTACTACAACTACAGTACCGTTCAACGAACTAATCGCGATCGCCATTGGGCAACAGTCGATTCCTCTGGCGAGTCCGGTAGCTCTTCGAGAAGACGACGTTCGAGACGCAGTAGGAGAAACGTTACCTACAGTCAACCTGAAAGAACCTATACCTCTCGTCAAGTCGCTCCAGCTAGAACTTCTACCAGGCGATCGGCTTCCGTACAAGCTCAGCCTGCACCTGCACCCGCTCCTGCACCCGCTCCTGCACCCGCTCCTGCACCCGCTCCTGCACCCGCTCCTGCTTCTGAGTTTTCTCCACCAGCCCCTCCCGCCTCTCGAAAGGAAGAAGAATAACCTTGTTGTTAATTTTTTGCCGTAGCAACGGTTTCTTGTTGTTGAGTCGAACCTTGAGTCCCTATCTGAATTAGCTCGATCTTGTAACCATTGGGGTCTTCTACGAAGGCAATTACCGTTGAACCGTGTTTCATTGGGCCAGGTTCTCGCGTCACTTTGCCGCCTCTTACTTTTATTTTCTCGCAAGTTCCATAGATATCATCTGGCTTGATTTTTAGCTCCTGAGCGTGTATCTCTTCTCCTTATTTTGACAAACTATTTTCATCGATCGCTCAATAACTGCTGAATTGTTTGCGGAAGATGGATGACTTGCTGCCAAAGTTCTTGGGGTTTAATCCCGAAGGCTAGCTGTAAAATCAAAACAATGATCGCAATAGTCAAGGCTGTACTGATACTAGCTTTCAATACCTTAAGCAACCAGGTAAAGATCAGCCAGCTAACGAGAATAGCAGCGATGAGAATAATTAATTGCATCTGAATTAAATTTTTTGATTTATGCAAGTAGCTAGGCACAATTAAATATAAAACCTGAAAAATGGCGAGCGAGGGTTAGCCAGTCCGTTTTAACGGCTGGCAGT
>CAYTUO010000401.1:0-4221 GCA_964441015.1 uncultured Pleurocapsa sp. | reverse complement strand
GACAAGCTTTAGAGACCATTAGTTCTTTTGTTCTAACAAAGTTGAGATGCTCCCGCTTGCTACGAACATAAATGCTATTTATCTACTCAGTTACGCCGTCAGCAATTACTCGATTTAATTTTTAAAAAATTTATTAATGAAAGTTTTGAAATTCGGGCTTGGGTAATATTGCCCAATCATTATCATCTGCTTGTATATGTCGATGATTTTACGAGATTAAGCAGTTTATTCCAATCGATTCACGGTTCAACTTCTCGTCAGTGGAATTTAGAAGATAATATAATTAATCGTAAAATTTGGTATCGCTACTCAGATCGCGCTATTCGTTCGGAAAGACACTATTATACGACTTTAAATTATATTCACTATAATCCCGTGAAACACGCTCGCGCTAAAAGTCCTTATGATTGGTCTGAAAGTAGCGTTTATTGGTATCTTGAGAGTTATGGCAGGCAATGGTTGCGCGATTTATGGGTAGAATATCCCGTTCGAGATTATGGTAAGGATTGGGATTTATAAGCCCTAAAGGGCTTACTACGAACTGTTTGTAGTAAGCCCTTTAGGGGTGATGAAATGAAGGGCTAAAGCCCTGACTACTAGCAATCGTTTGTTAGCGATGATAGTTTTTCTCCTCATCTGGGAATAATGAACGGGAGCGCAAGTCTCGATCGCTTTCAACAACAAATAAGCGAATGACCTTTGAAATCATTCACAAACCGACATTTACCAACCAACTGCTTGCTATTCCCAAAGAGCAAGTGGTTCAGATTTTAGAAAAAATTGAATATTTGCGAGATGACCCCAAACCTCAAGGCAATCTCAAGAAAAAACTGCACGGTTATCAAGGTAGCGTCTATCGCCTGCGATCGGGAGATTATCGTATCGTTTATACTTATGGCGATGGTTGGGTGGCTTTACTCGGCGTGGATGCCAGAAAAGACGTTTACAAAGGGAGTAAATTAGTTGCCGATACGCCAGATTTCGATTTTAACAACTTGCCCGATTTGAAAGAGGTTTTAAGTCCAACCTCATTACCCACTTCAAAGCGATCGCAAAAAAAGAAAACTGAGAAAGACGAAACTTTACTTCCTATTGCGATCGCGCCCGATCTTCTACAAAATCTAAAAGTTCCCGAAACCTATTTTACTGCGCTGTCTGCCTGTCGCACCCTCGACGATCTCATTGCTGCCGACGTTCCCGAAACCATTAGAGAGCGCCTATTTGACTGCATTAGTACGCCCAACTTTGACTTGGTAATTGCCCAACCCAGTTTTCGCACGGGCGGTATGGACGATTTACTGCGTTTCCGAGAAGGAGACTTACTTGGTTTTCTCCTCAAACTCAATCCCGAACAGGAAAAATATGTAACTTGGGCGGTTAATGCCAAAGGTGCTACTTTGCTCAAAGGCAGTCCAGGGACGGGCAAAAGTACCGTCGCTCTCTACCGACTTAAAGCAATTTTAGACCAAATCAAAGGCAAAGGTAGCGTTACCCCAAAAATCTTATTTGCTACCTATACCAACGCTTTAGTGACCTTCTCTCGGCAACTGTTGGAGAGTTTATTGGGGGATGATATCCAGTATGTAGAGGTAAAAACTGCCGACGCGATCGCCTATTCTTTCGTCTGCCAATTCACCGGACAAATCAATATCGCCAAATCCATCGAACAGAAACAATTACTCGGACAGGCACTTAACGAAGCGATTCCCAACCTTTCTGGTAACAAACTACAACGCCACGCCCAGCAACAAATTCTCCAACGCCTCAGCCTTGACTATCTTCTCGAAGAAATTAACAATATTATCGAAGGTAGAGACATTAAAAGCCTCGACGAGTATCAAAATACATCGAGAAACGGGCGATCGGTTTCCTTCAATGCCATTCAACGGCAAGCCATCTGGCAGTTACGCCAACATTTTTATAAATTGCTTGCCCAAAATAATTTAGAAACCTGGCAGCAACTCCGCACCCGCGCCCTCAATATTCTGCGCCAAACTAACGATATTCACCGCTACGATGCCGTCCTCATCGATGAAGCGCAAGACCTCGAACCAAATGCGCTGCGGCTGTTAGTCGAATTATGTAACGCACCTAACCGCTTATTTATGACTGCCGATGCCAATCAATCTATCTACGGCAGCAGTTTTCGCTGGAGTGACGTACATCAAGACCTCAAATTTGCCGGACGCACGGGCATCCTTCGCACCAATCACCGCACCACCAAAGAAATTGACATTGCTGCCCATTCTTATCTAGCAGAAGGGATTCTTGACGACGAAATTAGCGAACGCGATTGGGTACATTCAGGCCCTCAACCCGCCGTGCGTGCTGTCAATAATACAGACGACGAAGCCGCTTTAGTGCAACGATTCTGTCAAACTGCCGCCCGCGAATTTCGCCTGGGTATCGGGTCTTGTGCTGTTCTCGTTTCCACTGAAAAGGCAGGAAAACGCATTGCCCAACAGTTGACAACTGGCGGATTGGCTGCTCATTACATGAGCAGTCGCGAACTGGATTTAAATAAACAAGGGGTCAAAGTGCTAACGCTAAAAGCAGCGAAAGGATTAGAATTCCCGATAGTAGTGCTAGCAGGTTTTCTCGATGCTCGTTTTCCCACCATTCCTAAAGGTAGCCTAGAAAATGCGATTGCCCAAGGGGCAGCGCCAAAGGTGATCGCAGAAATTCAACAGCGAGAACGCCGCACCGTCTTTGTTGCTATGACGCGAGCAATGAGAGCGTTATTGGTTGTCGTCCCCGCCAAAAATCCCAGTTTGCTACTGCAAGATTTTGACGAGCGATTGTGGAACTTGGGGATGGATGAGGAATGAGAAACTAAACACTTGATTTGACCAGTTATACAACTGATCGAATGCTATGCAAATTATTAAACTGCCTTCAATTTTTCCTGGTGACTTAGATTTAGCTCAAATCAATCAACAACTGCGCGATAGGGCGGCTCAATTGGATTGGAGCGCCGTCGTTTCGGCGGATGCCAAATATTTAGCCGTTCTCTTGGCCCGATTGGATATTAGCGATGATGAGGAAGTTTTGGGGAGCGATACTTTGTCTGATACGATAGGCGATCGCGTCATTCAAGTATTAGAGCAAGCAGAAACTCAACCCTCAAAAATGCCTCAAAAAAAGCCAAAACCCTCCTCAGTTACGCCGCAAGTATGGAAACAAGATAATTTGACAAGCGATCGATCTGATATCGATATTCCAGAACCTCTTACAGAAGAGGGCACAAGCATTGCGCCCCTACTGGAAAAACCTTCTGCTTATGAAATGCGCGATCGATTGGAGGAAATGATTTTTAAAGACTTACTCGGCCCGGCAGGCGGAGAAGAAGAAGAAATAGACGAAAATAATGTTAGCGATCGCTATTTAGTAGGACTCCTTGCTCCCCTCATTCGCAACAAAAAACCCGAAGAACCTACAGAAGACCAACCCGAACTACAAGACGAACTCGCTACTACCGATAAAGGCAACCCCGAAGAAGGCAGCACTGAAGGGACTACGCCTCCCAGCACGACTATGTTTCCCTCCTCAATCGGAATGACCTTTTGCGTCGATGGGGATGCAAAAGAGATCGAAATTACAGCGAAATGGGGCAAATACGAACGAGAAAAAAGCGAGTATAACATTAACGAGAAAGGCGATACTAAAACTGTCTGGAAGCGCCACCCGATCGCGGGAGTTAAAATTCAATCCTTAGAAACCAAGAGAGAATTTCAATGGATTGTCAACACAGAGGAAGCGCCTAGCGTTTACGTTAAGGGCAAAATCCGCCGCATGGATAACCAGGATTGGATTGTCACCTTATTCCTCGTCAATGCCCAAACCGAACCTAGTAGATCGCGCGATCGCGCTTGGCTATTCCAACCCGAATTGAGCGTTCGTTCTGCCGAGGCAAATTATCCCGATATCTTCGTTCGCAAACCTCTTCCCGCTTTACAAAACCTCGATCCAGCTATTCATCTCGAAAATCGGCAGATGGCGATGCTATACCGTCACTACGTCGAATTTGCTGTCGGACACGGAGTTAGCGTTTGCGCCAAAACTTCTCCTCTAGATACCACAAAAGCAATTTGCCTGACAACCAACGTTATTCCCAGCTACGAAGTTCCTCAAACAACGCCGCCAACGGTAGAGGAGATTCCCGAACTCGCTGGATTAGTTCTCGACATGAAAGTCCTCGCCGAATCTAGTCCTCAAGAACTC
>CAYTUO010000400.1:0-4222 GCA_964441015.1 uncultured Pleurocapsa sp. | reverse complement strand
CTATGTTGAGCGTCACTCAACAAGATATTCGCAACTGGTTTACTCATTGCTGTTACTGTACCTCATGAGTCCGAGAAATGCTATATTAATAAGCTGCGTAGCAGCTTACTAGCGATCGCCCTTGGCAATTTTTTCCTCGATTTGTGTCACGCGCTTTTCTAATCCGGTGATTCGTTCTTTCAATTCAATTGTCAAGTTAGCCAGACGTTCAAACATGGGATCGCTACTTGCGATTTGACTCGGTTCGGATGGATTAATCGGTCGAGTAGTTCGGGAACCTGACTGCATTAAAGAACGAATGTCATTTTCTAAGCGATTTACCCGCGTGCTGAGACTGTTAATCTCCGAACGAACCGCCGTATCTGATTGAGCAACAACAAGCTGAGCGCGAGTTATCTGAAACCCTATGCCAATTGATAACGCTAATAGAAAAATCAGAGCAAATTTAGCTATCGCTCGGCGCAAATAAGCAGAATTGTTCATGGTAGCTTGTGGGTTATCGAGCCGATTTTTTTCTACTCTTCCTACTTCTGTTATCTCCTTTTTTTGCGAGATCCACCAACTGCCTTTAGTAATAGTTAAAAAAAGTTGAGGTTAAGACATTTTTCGGATCGACCCCAACTTTCGGCAGATTTTATTTTTGCTAATTTTTGTGCTTATTCAGCTTCGAGATCTTCTTCTACCTGGGCAGAAAGCGGGACTAGGGCCACTGCTGCGATCGCGTCGTCATCATCGAGACGTTGTACTCTGACTCCCGTTGCCATCCGAGATTGAGGCGAGATAGCATCCACCGCCTGACGGATAATAATGCCTCGGTTAGTAACGATCATCATTTCCTCGCCGCGATCAACCACGTGAATTGTCGCTAAGCGATCTTGTGCAGAACGGAACTTAATCGCCTTCACGCCCATCCCTGCCCGATTTTGCAGTCGAAACTGAGAAACGGGAACTCGCTTACCGTAGCCACCCGTGGTAATGGCTAGCAACCAAGGCCCCTGATTAGCGTCTTCTGCAACTAACTCTTCATTTTCCAGGGTTTCGTCTTCTAATTCTTCCTGGGCCGTACTAATACTAGCAACAACCTGACTGGGGAGAATGTCCATACTGATGAGTTCGTCACCCTTCTTCAATTTCATGGCTTTTACGCCTCGCGTCGCGCGGCCCAAGGGACGCAATTGTTCGCTATCGGCTTTAAAATGAATTGCCATGCCTCCCCTAGAACCGATAATGATGCTATCTTCTTCGCGGGCAAGTCGCACCCAACGCAGTTGATCGCCTTCTTCTAAGGAAATGGCAATGAGTCCATTAGCGCGAATATGGCTGAAGGCTGAGAGTGCAGTCTTTTTGATATACCCCTTGCGAGTAAGCGCGATCAGGTAATCGTTTTCGGTAAATTCTTGCACTGCTACGAGTGAGGTGATCTTTTCTCCCTTGGGAATGGGCAGCATTTGGACGATGGGTACGCCTCTGGAGGTGCGAGATCCGGCAGGAATTTGGTAGGCATTGAGGGTGTAGACTACGCCGCGATCGCTAAAGAACAATACGTTATCGTGATCGCAACAGGTTAAGAAATGCTCTACTACGTCGTCTTCTTTGATCTTTGCCGCCGCTTTGCCTCTAGTTGCTCGATTTTGCGCCCCAAAGGTATTGACTGGCATTCGTTTGATGTAGCCCTGTTCGGTTAATAAAATGACCGCCTGTTCGTTGGCAATTAAATCTGTCTCGGCAATTTCCCCTTCTGCATGAACGATTTCTGTCCGTCGGGGAGTTGCGTGAATGGATTTAATTTGCTGGGCTTCCTCTTCGATAATGGCTTCGATTCGTTCCCGCCGTGCCAAAATATCCTGTAAATCGGCAATTTTTGCTTGTAATTCTGCGTGTTCGGCCAGAATTTTCTCTGCTTCTAATGCTGTCAAGCGTCTCAGTTGCATTTGCAAAATCGCATCCGCTTGGACTTCAGATAAACCAAACTGTTCTACCAGTTCTGCTTTTGCTGTTGCCGTGTCCGCCGCGCCCCGAATTAAGTGAATGACGGCATCTAAATTTTCTAGGGCAATGAGTAAACCTTGTAAAATATGATCTCGTTCTTGGGCTTTCCGCAGTTCGTATTGAGTTCGTCGGGTAATAGCTTCGATGCGGAAATCGATAAAGACTTGGAGAAATTGCTTGAGACTCAGGAGTTGGGGTTCTCCATTGACTAAAGCCAACATATTAGCGCCGAAGTTCGCTTGTATCGGCGTTTGCTTGTAAAGGTTGTTGAGGACGACGCGGGGATAGGCATCCCGTTTCAATTCGATGACAATTCGCATTCCATCGCGATCGCTTTCATCTCGAATATCAGAAATGCCTTCAATTTTCTTATCGTTAACCAGTTCGGCGATTCTTTCAATCAGTCCCGCTTTATTGGTTTGATAGGGTAGTTGGGTGACGATAATCGCTTCTCTGTCAGGACGACCTCGCTGTTCTATGGTTTCGATTTGGGCGACTCCCCGCATGATAATCGAACCCCGTCCTGTCGTATATGCCTCTTTAATTCCGGCACGGCCTAAGATTTGTCCCCCAGTTGGAAAGTCGGGCCCTGGGATGTAGCGAATTAAGTCCGTATCGGTCATCTGGGGGTTATAAAGCAACGCCACTACCCCATCGACTAATTCTCCTAAGTTATGTGGCGGGATATTCGTTGCCATCCCTACAGCAATTCCTGATGAACCATTGAGAAGGAGTTGGGGAATTCTGGCAGGTAAGACGACGGGTTCCTGTTGCGAACCATCAAAGTTATCGACGAAATCTACGGTTTCTGATTCGATATCTTGCAGGAGGGCGTTAGTTGACAAGGTGTGCAGGCGACATTCCGTGTAACGCATTGCTGCTGGGGGGTCGTTGTCAATGGAACCAAAGTTCCCGTGTCCCGCAATTAAGGGATCGCGCATGGAAAAATCCTGTGCCATCCGTACTAAGGCATCGTATACCGCCGTATCGCCATGAGGATGATATTTACCCAAGACTTCCCCTACCACGCGGGCGCATTTCCGAAAGGGGCGATCAGGAGTGAGTCCTAGTTCGTACATTGCATAGAGAATGCGACGGTGAACTGGTTTGAGACCATCCCTGGCATCGGGAAGTGCCCGTCCTACAATGACGCTCATCGCGTACTCCAAGTAAGATCGGGACATTTCGTTGCTCAAATCTGTAGGAATAATCCGATCTTGGGAGAAGGTCATAGGGTAAAAAACTCCGTTAATCTGTTAAAGCGAGAGTAAAATAGTTAAAAAGCTATTAAGTAGACAAAAATTGCCTTCTTTTTCACTGAGAAAACTCAAAAAATCGCGAGTTTCTTCAATATTCTAACACATGAGGTCTTTTCTTGGCAGTTTTGAGGGCTAGTATTCAGTTGTCAGTAATCAGTTATCAGTTATCAGTGAATTCAATAATCAAATAAATCTGTATTTTTTCAATTAATAATTAGTTTAAAGATTCTTACTCTTTAAGTTTTTTATAAAAGAGAGATAATGACCGCTCGCCAATACTGTTACTCTTGAACAATAGAATTGCAATTAATAAGAACAATTGATTTTAAAACGATGAGCTATCTGATTGCCGTACTACCTGATCGCCTGAAAGCAGAAGCTGCCTATACCGCACTCGAAAAAGCTGGGATTCCCACCCAACAATTAACGATTCTCGGCCAAGGTTACAAAACGGCAGATGAATTTGGTTTAATCGATCCCAAGGCACAAGCGAAAAAACAAGCAAGACTAATGGCATATTGGCTAGTGCCCTTCGGTTTTGCGGCTGGTTATACTTTTAATCTAATAACAGGTTTAGACACTTTTGATTGGGCAGGAGAACCAGGAAATCACATCGTCGGCGGACTCGCAGGCGCGATCGCAGGCGCAATGGGCAGTATTTTTGTCGGCGGTGGGATCGCTTTATCAGTTGGTAGTGGCGATGCTCTCCCCTATCGCAACCGTCTCAATGAAGGAAAATATCTCGTCGTTGTCCAAGGATCGGAGGCGCTCAAAAATAAAGCCACAGAAATTTTACGCCAATTTAAGCCAGAAAATATTCAAGGCTACAAGGAATTCTGAAAATTAGTGATTGGTGATTGGTGATTGGTGATTGGTGATTGGTGATTGGTGAGAAGGTGACTGGTGAGAAGGTGACTGGGAACTGATAACTGCCTTCTGACTACTGAACTACTGAACTACTGAACTACTGAACT
>CAYTUO010000399.1:0-4223 GCA_964441015.1 uncultured Pleurocapsa sp. | reverse complement strand
ACTCTTCAATGGGAGTAATGGCGCAGTAGTGTTGATGGGTACAGGTTAATAGAGGATCGAGCGATTGAGTGTTGCCGTTACTTTTGAGAATGCCGACGATGTTCATAATATCCGAGACTACAGCGCTGGCAGTGGGCCCTGCACCCGCACCTGGGCCAAAAAACATGACCTGTCCCAGTGGATCGCCTTCGACGAGAATGGCATTATAAACACCGTTAATACTGGCAAGGGGATGGGCTTTGGGAATGAGGGTAGGATGAACTCTTAGTTGTAAGGTATCAGATTCGTAGCCTTTAGATCCTTTGGCGATCGCGAGTAATTTGATCGCAAAGCCTAATTTTTCTGCATAGTTAATATCGGCAGCACTCACTTGACGAATGCCTTCGCAGTAAACATCCTCTCGCTTAACTCGTCCGCCAAATCCTAACGAAGCAAGAATAGCAATTTTATCGGCGGCATCTAAGCCATCCACATCCGCCGTAGGATCGGCTTCAGCATAGCCTAACTTCTGCGCCTCAGTAAGTACCTCGTCAAAATCTGCTCCTGCTGCGGTCATCTGGGTAAGGATATAGTTCGTTGTCCCGTTGACGATGCCGATAATGCTGGCAATGCGATTTGCCCCTAACGATTGTTTGAGAGGTTTGATGACGGGAATGCCTCCACCAACCGCCGCTTCTAGTAAGACGTAAACTCCTGCTTCATTGGCAGCCGTGTAGATTTCATCGCCATAACGGGCAATAACGGCTTTGTTGGCAGTAACGACGTGCTTGCCGTAAGAAATCGCTTTGAGAATGAGCGATCGCGCGGGTTCTAAGCCTCCCAACAATTCTACGACGATCTCGATTTCAGGAGCGGTGACAATCGCCTCCAAGTCCGTCGTGATCGCTTCTGGGGGCAATTGTACATTTCTCAATTTATCGAGCGATCGCACTCCCACTCGATGAATCCCTATCTCTTGTAGCAAGGGATGCCGTCCAGACGGATTGAGGATAATTTCCGCCGTCCCCGTTCCTACCGTTCCTAATCCCAGTAAACCAATATTAAAAGCCACTACTATATAATATCCTTATCTTTAATCCTTATCTAGATTAGCCGTTTGTTGCAGCAGGTTGTCGAGGAAAATAGAAGAAAGAAATAAAGTGCTAAGATAGGGGTTGAGAAAAAGTATCGGTAGCAGAGTTAGTTATTAGTAATGACAGGTTTTTCCCTTTTAGTTTTAGTAAGATTCTCTCCGAAATCTTAATCTCTACATACACAAAAGATTTAGGAGACAACCTATGTCAATTTTTGTAGGCAATCTCTCTTATGAGGTTACACAAGAAGATCTCACTGAAGTCTTTGCCGAATATGGTTCGGTCAGGCGAGTTCACCTCCCCACTGACTACGAAACGGGTCGCGTGCGCGGTTTTGCCTTCGTAGAAATGGACACACTCACTCAAGAAGAGTCTGCCATTTCTGCACTAGATGGTGCCCAATGGATGGGTCGTTCCCTGAAAGTCAACAAAGCTAAACCCCGCGAAGACCGCGACAACAGAGACTCATTTGGCGGTGGTCGGAGAAATAAAAGATTCTAGAGGCAACTTATTTGCCTTTTCAAACATCCTTTGTCTGATTAAAAAATAAAAAAGCCCTCACATGAGGGCTTTCTCCATCTAAAACCGGATAAAGTTTAACCTTATCCCAACAATGCCTTAGCTTTCGCTACAACGTTATCTACCGTGAAGCCATACTTCTCAAAAACAACCTTATCGGGAGCAGAAGCCCCAAAGGTATCAACGCTAATGCTTGCGCCCTCATCGGTCGTGTAACGGCACCAGCCCATGCTAATTCCTGCTTCAACCGAGAGACGTTTTCTCACGGCTTTAGGGAAGACAGACTCTTTGTAAGCGGCATCTTGTTTCTCAAACAATTCCCAACTAGGCATAGAAACAACGCGAACTTTCTTCCCTTCGCCGCGCAGGATTTCTGCTGCTTGGACGCACAGTTGAGTTTCGCTACCTGTCCCGATCAAAATGAGATCGAGAGTGCCTTCGCTGTCACTGAGGATGTAAGCGCCTTTGGTCGCTTTTTCAATCGAACTTCCAGCCAGGTTAGGCAGATTTTGGCGAGACAGCGCAAGCAGCGTGGGAGCGTGACGATGTTCCAGGGCTACTTTGTATGCGCCAGAGGTTTCATTACCATCCGCCGGACGAATAACGGTTAGGTTAGGAATCGCTCGCAGCGAGGCAACGTGTTCGACGGGTTGGTGCGTGGGGCCATCTTCACCCAGTCCGATTGAGTCGTGCGTCATGATCCAAATTACACCTGCTTCAGACAAAGCAGACAGACGGATTGCGTTACGCATATAGTCGGTGAAGACTAAGAAAGTCGCCCCGTAGGGAATCAAACCCGAACCGTGAAGAGCAATTCCGTTACAGATTGCGCCCATCCCGTGTTCGCGAACGCCAAAGCGGATGTTGCGATTTTCGTATTGTCCTTTCTGGAATTCCCCAGAAACCTTGATATAGGTGAGGTTGGAGTGGGTCAAGTCGGCAGAACCGCCAATCAGTGAAGTCACCACAGGAGCTAGGGCGTTCAGGGTAAGTTCGGAATACTTGCGGGTAGCAAGTGGCTTATCTGCTGGGGTGTAGGTGGGTAGCGCTTTTTCCCATCCTTGGGGCAATTTCCCGCTAATCAACTGCTCGAATTCTGCTGCTTCTTGAGGATATTTGGTTCTGTACTGAGCTAAGGTTTCGTTCCACTCGGCTTCATAGCTAGCTCCTCGTTCAACGGCTTTGCGGAAGTGGGCCAATGCATCGTCAGGAACGACAAAAGGTTCGTATTCCCAGCCCAGATTTTCGCGGGTGGCTTTAACTTCATCGCCGCCGAGAGCAGCCCCGTGAACACCTGCGGTATTGGCTTTGTTGGGAGAGCCGTAGCCGATGGTGGTCGTTACCTTAATTAAAGAAGGCTTGTCAGTGACGGCTTTAGCAGCTTCGATCGCCTTGGCAATCCCTTCTAGATCTGTGTTGCCCTCTTCTACGTGCTGTACGTGCCAGCCATAGGCTTCAAAGCGCTTGCCCACATCTTCGGTGAAGGCAATCTCAGTAGAACCGTCAATGGAGATGTGGTTGTCGTCGTAGAGGGCGATCAGTTTGCCTAAGCCCAAGTGTCCAGCGAGGGAACAAGCTTCGCCAGAAATCCCTTCCATGTTGCAGCCATCGCCCAGGATGACGTAGGTATAGTGATCGACCAGCTTGCAATCGGGTTTGTTAAATCTTCCAGCTAGATGCGCTTCGGCAATGGCCAGGCCGACTCCATTGGCAATTCCTTGTCCCAAAGGGCCTGTGGTGACTTCTATTCCTTCCGTGATATGGTTTTCTGGGTGTCCGGGCGTTTTAGACCCCCACTGACGAAAATTTTTGATTTCATCGAGGGTCACAACATCAGAGCCAGTTAGGTAAAGTAGGGCATACAACAACATACAACCGTGTCCTGCTGAGAGGACAAAGCGATCGCGGTTAAACCATTTGGGATTTTTGGGGTTGTACCGCATCAGGCGATCCCAGAGGACGAACGCCATTGGAGACGCCCCCATCGGCAGCCCTGGATGACCAGACTTAGCTTTTTCTACGGCATCAATTGCTAGAAAGCGGATTGAATTAATGCACAGTTCTTCTAGTGACTGGGTGGCAACTACCATAATTTTTCTTGGCGTAAACTACAAATAAAACAAAAATTGGTGTGAGTTAAAGCTTGATGGCTCTAGGTTGCCCCAAGGCTAATACCCATCATCCCATTGTTCGGGATCGATGGGCAATGAAAATTGCGAATTGGCAAATTCTGAACTTTGAACTCAATTGTATTTTTTGAAAGCTAACGTAACGTTATGACCGCCAAATCCAAAGGAGTTGGAAAGGGCAACTTCTACTTGATGGGCACGACTTTGATCGGGTACGTAATCTAAATCGCATTCGGGATCGAGATTTTCTATATTGATCGTCGGCGGAATGCGATCATCAAAAATGGCTAACGCGCACACGGCAGCCTCGATGGCGGAGGCGGCCCCCATGGTGTGTCCGAGCATGGACTTGATCGAGCTGATGGGGATGCGATAGGCGGCCTCCTGGAACACCCGTTTGACGGCAATCGTTTCCAGCCGGTCGTTGGTTGACGTGCCGGTGCCGTGGGCGCTAATGTAGCTCACCTCTTCGGGGTTGAGGCGGCTCTCGTTGAGAGCTTTG
>CAYTUO010000398.1:3054-4232 GCA_964441015.1 uncultured Pleurocapsa sp. | reverse complement strand
CGATATCTTGGTACAGGGAGTGAGTCAAGACCCTAATGCTCTAGGCTATTTCGGGTTAGCTTACTACGAAAAACGGGCTTCGGAAATGAAAGCCTTAGCCATCGATAACGGCAATGGCCCAGTGATGCCTTCTCGCGAAACGGTAGTCAAAGCAGAATATCAGCCTCTCGCTCGTCCTCTGTTTATCTACATCAATGCTGAAAAAGCCCAAAAAAATGCTGTTTTAAGAGATTTTGTGGAGTTTTACTTGAATAACGCCGAGACAATTGTTGAAGAAGTGGGTTATATTCCCTTGACTAAGGAACACTATCACCTAGACCGAGTTACCTTTTATAACGGCGAAGTTGGAACCGTTTTTGAGGGAAAATCGAAATTTGACTTGACTCTTGCTGAATTACTGAGAAAAAAGGCAAAATTCTAGCTTAATCTTTATTTTCAGAAGACAAGAACTTCCTACTGGGCAAACACAAACAAGTCGGAAAACTACTACAATCTTCGCTCTCTTTTCCCTATAGTGTTTTTATCAGTTGAGCTAATGGGGAATCGAGTGTACTGTATTGGTCTAATAAGCGGCACGTCCGTCGATGGGATTGATGCTGCTTTGGTTGAAATTACTGGAACAGATAACGAGCTAAAAGTCAAGCTATTAGTTGGGAAAACTTTTCCCTATCCGACAGCGCTTCGAGAACAAATTCTGGCAGTTTGTGGGGGTGAATCCTTATCAATGGCAGAATTCGCTGAATTAGACGACGCGATCGCCAGACAATTCGCTCTAGCAGCCCAAAACATTCAAACGGCAAACCCACCAGCACAATTAATCGGTTCCCACGGTCAAACAGTCTTTCATCGACCAGCCAACCAAGACCGAGAACCAACTCTGGGATACAGCTTGCAACTAGGGCGAGGAGAAGTTATTGCCAATCTAACAGGGATTCCGACAGTCAGCAATTTTCGGGCGGCAGATATTGCGGCAGGAGGACAGGGTGCGCCTTTAGTGTCCAAAGTTGATACTTGTTTGCTCGGCCATCCGACACGCGATCGATGCATTCAAAACATCGGCGGCATAGGTAACCTTACCTATCTTCCAGCCCGACAGCAGAATAATTGGGACAAATTCGTTTGCGGCTGGGATACAGGGCCAGGCAATGCTTTGCTAGATTTAGCAGTATCTAAACTGA
>CAYTUO010000398.1:0-3044 GCA_964441015.1 uncultured Pleurocapsa sp. | reverse complement strand
ACCGCGCTCAAAGTCACCATCGACATCGATGACACCGACGGGCAACAAACTTTTGATCGCGATGGAAATTGGGCAGCACAAGGAACGCCCTGTCAAGCATTAGTAGAACGGTGGTTGGAGCAAGATTTCTTTCAACAGTTCCCGCCGAAGTCTACAGGAAGAGAATTATTTAGCGAGGCGTATCTGGAAAACTGTTGGCAGGAAGCTCAAACCTATCAACTCAATGCTGCTGATTGGCTGGCGACTTTAACAGAATTGACAGTTGCTTCAATTATCCACAGCTATCGCACCTTTTTACCTGGGATGCCAGAGGAAGTGCTTTTGTGTGGCGGTGGCAGTCGAAATCGCTATCTCAGGCAACGGTTAGCAGAGAGATTAGCAGGAGAAGCGCAGGTTTTGACGACCGATGAAGTCGGAGTTAGCAGCGACTTTAAAGAAGCGATCGCGTTTGCTGTTCTAGCCTACTGGCGCTTTTGTTGCTCTTTTCCCGGTAATTTACCCCAAGTCACGGGAGCCAAACAGCCTATGTTACTCGGAGATATTCACCATCCCATCGCTGTATAAAAAGTTTCTTATTTTTGTTGTCTGGGATTGTGATTTTTAAAAAATTTTCGGGAACTCTATGATTGTAGACTTCTAAAGCAGTCGGTGAACCAGAGCGCACGATCCGGCTTGCATTCTGGAAATGTCCACTCATTAGACTCTCTCAATCCCAACCTGAAAACCCACGATGGTAGAAGGAGTACTGTATTGACTCACACTTTTTTAATAGAAGCGGGACGTTGGATCGTCGAAGGACATTGGCTAGAACGCAACGGGATTGTCTTTCCCGTTAAAGGTCGAACCCTTGTCGCTTGGAGTCCCGATGACTGGTTCACGATGGTCACCAAACTCGTTTTTCCAGACAGCGATCGCCCAGAAATTTCTTTTCAATACCGAGGTCGTCTAGATGAGGACGAACGCCAATACACCTATGTCCTACAGCAAAGTCTCTTGGGACAAATTGAAGGAGAAGGATGGGTTGGTAATAACTCGATTATTCAACGCTATTGGGTTTTGGGCGATCGCCAAAGGCGCAGTGGGTTTGAAACATTCTATCGCCTTAACGATAATACTTACCACCTGTCCGGTGGGATTGTGACGGGTCACTCGTTCGCGAGTACCATAGAAGCCGTTCTAGAACGTCAATCTTAAGAGGGATTAGGAACTAAGAAAAAACTCTTAATCATCGAATCTGTAATACACTAAACAGTGTCTATACTCAATAATCTTTTAATTTCTCTTTAAACTAGACACAAACATGATAAGCGCTCCTATTAATACGGTTTTTACTGCCCCTAAGACTTTCAAATGTTAATTTTTTGAAGTCTAAATGAAATCAGTAAAAACATTATTAAAAACTCTACTCAACAATTCATTCAAATAGTCGCCCGATCATGACGACCGATTCTAGACACCGCCGCTTACTTGCCAACCGCTATCAACTCGTCGATTTAGTTGGTAGTGGTGCTATGGGTCACGTTTATCGTGCTGAGGATAAAGTCCTTGGAGGAGTCACTGTAGCCGTCAAATTCCTATCTCAGGCATTGCTCAACAAGAAAATGCGCGATCGCTTCGAGCGAGAAGCCCAAATTTCTGCCCAGTTGGGTGAAAAAGGTATTCATATCGTTCGTGTCAGAGACTACGGCGTAGACGAGAGAGACATTCCCTTCTACGTGATGGAATTTCTCCAAGGAGAAAGTCTCAGCGAAATTATCAAATATCAGCCCCTACCTTTGTCTCGATTTCTCAAGCTAACTCGCCAAATTTGTTTTGGCATGGAATGCGCCCATAAAGGAATTCTCTATCAGGGCGAAGTGTGTCCCATCATTCACCGCGATATCAAACCCAGCAATATTTTAGTGACTCAAGATGCTGCTTTAGGGGAATTAGTTAAAATTCTTGATTTTGGCATTGCCAAGCTAATTCTTCAGTCAGGCGAATCTCAAACCCAATCCTTCATGGGAACGCTCGCCTACTGTTCCCCAGAGCAAATGGAGGGCAAAGAACTCGACAACCGCTCCGACATTTACAGTCTGGGAATTATGATGTACGAAATGCTAACGGGTGAGATGCCCATATTCCCAGAAAATTCCTCTTTTGGGGGATGGTATGAAGCCCATCACTACGCCAAACCCCAACCCTTTAATCCTAACTTAAACATTCCGTCGGCCTTGGAAGCACTCATCATGAAATGCCTTGCCAAATCGCCGCAGGATCGCTTTCAAAGCGTGAGCGAATTGTTGCAAGCCCTAGACAAGATAGAACCCATTCATCAAGATAATCGTCCAGTCGCCCGCGATTTGCCCCCTACCTTAGAGGGAGGACAAACAACCAGTCGCAGTTCTCTGGCTTCTACCAAAGATATCTGCCTAGAAAAATCCTGGCCAGGAGATAAGCCTCAGCAGAAAATCGTTTTTCCTAGTTTGATTCGCACTCCAGAGGGCAATTTTACTAGTTTGTGGGTAATGCTAGAGCGTCAAGATATACAAAATCGCCTTGCCAGCATCCGCTATAACCAATTTCTCTTTATGCCCAATCCGCATCCGACGATTCTCTGGATCACGGTTCTCTATCACCGCGTTCACGGGCCTCGATGGTTGCCCTGTTACTTAGATCTCAAAACGCCTACCGGACAGAAATTTGCTAGACTTTTGGGAGAATCGGGCTGTTATTGGATTTTGTTCTTTTCCCTCGAAAATCCCCAGCGATGTCAGCAGGTGATGAAGTCCACGATCGCACCCAATCAATGCAAAATGCTGCAAGAATGGGCGAATACTAGCCAAGTTGTCCAAGCTGGAAAGCCGCAAATTGCCAAAAAGATGTTAAAGCAGGAACTTGACAAGCTAAAACCCAGGATTCTCGCCAAACTAGAAGGACTTCGCTCAAATCATTCTACCGATATTTCTGGCTAGTGCGTGAAGGCAGAAGGGAGTGTGGGAGGTGTGGGAGGTGTGGGGAGTGTGGGGAGTGTGGGGGGAGAGGGAGAACAAGGGAGCAGAGGA
>CAYTUO010000397.1:0-4242 GCA_964441015.1 uncultured Pleurocapsa sp. | reverse complement strand
CCCAATGAATTGGGAAGCCTACACTGTACCGTCAGGTCAGTGTAGGTAGTTCACTACACTCCTGAACTCCTGAACTTCTGCCTTTCTAATAACAATATCTTCCGTTTTGATCGGGGGTAGGCTGTTCTTGTGACTTTCGTAAGGCTCCCAGAAGGGTGGAGACAATGGCGCAGCGTTTTACATTGCTTCCGTTTTTATTGGATAGGGTTAAACGTCCTTTAGTCAGAAGCGTTGTGTTAGTACAGGTGTCTTGTGGATTGTAGACAGGGCAACCCTTGTAGTTAAATCGAACGCGAAATACGTCCCCTGATTTCGGTAAACTCGACTCAGAATCGATTTGAATGGTATTGGGAAATTTATTCCAAGAATCATCTGTCGGAGCGACGCTGGCTTTGTGTACTACCCACTTCACCTCTCCGCTTTCTTCCTTAAAACTGGCTTGCCAAGCTTCCTTTTCTTGTTTAGCCTTGCTCTGAGCTAGTCGCATCGCTTGATAGATCGTATTATTAGCGGAGTTTAGTTGCTGACGCTCGTTAAAAGCCAGCCAACTAGGAGTCGCGATCGCAGCTAAAATCCCCATCATAGTTATAACTGCCAGTATTTCCAATAAAGTAAAACCAGCGTTGGTTTGTTTTTTCAGATTCATCTCGAATAAAATTAGTTAAATTTATCGATAACTCCTCGCAAAGTTATGCTAGTTTGCAAGGTTGAGAGATAGCTTTCCTCTGTGTTGCCCCCTCTACCATAAGCATTCCCACGAAGGTACAAAATAATATCTTGGTTTTTTCCTAAATCGTTGCCAATATTTCTGACACAGGCGAAAAAACTATTGTTACTGGTTTCCTCCGCAGGGAGGCGAAGATAATCAGGGTTTTCAGGAGTATTGGGATCGTCAGCAGGACAGTCGGGAACCTGGGAAACCACCTCGCTATCGCTGTTGTTGGGAGTGTCTAGAAAATCAACTAGAACTTCAGGGGGTGATTCCTCAAGTAGGGGTAAAGTATTTTGTAATTTATTGTTATTTTGATCGTAGGGCCAAATTGGAAAGTTATTGAAGGCAGAAGGATCGACAAAACCAGTTGACCAAGTTAGGTTGGCAAAATCTGAGTTGTTATATTGAGGAAGTTCGTAACGCAAGATCCGAGATTTTCCTGGCCATTTCGGATCGGATTCGGTTGATTGCAAATAGACAATTAAACTATAGGCGCGGCGTTTTAATTTCAGGTTGTTGCACTCAGCTTGTTTATTCACGGGTGTGGTAGCCAAGGTGGTACAGTCCATGTTATCGAGAATGCTGAGTTGACTACTGCTGAGGGTTTCTGCTTTCCAAAAGGCAAGAATAGGGGTACCAGCCGTAGCAAAGTTGGGAAGGTAATCATAGACATAGTGAGGACTCCCATCGCTCCGAGTTTTAGTACCGTCGTAAATATAGACTGACTCCCTTAAATCTTCTGTAATAAAACTGAGTGCTGTTTGCATTTCTTGCTGGGTTTCTTCGCGTACAGCTTGGTACTGGTCGGTTTGCAACAACTCAACCATAGCTGCTAACAACCCAGTTATTGCAATTCCACCAATGACAATTGTTACTAATAGTTCTGTTAAACTAATCCCCGCCGTTTTTTTTTGACGAAAGATTTTCCAGAAATGAAAAACCCAGAAATGTTTTTGAATAGCCATAATTAATACTTCTTTCTTACAAGGCAAAGGGCAGTTATCAGTTATTGGATTTTGGATTTTGGATTTTAGATTTTGGATGAAAGGATTCTCCCGATGAAAGGATTTTAGATTTTTCCCCCTTTCCTCCCTTTTTAAGGGAGGTGCCGAAGGCGGAGGGATTGGGGGGTAGAGGGGATCGGATGAAAGGATTGAGGAATTTTGGACTTTTGCAAGAGGTCTATAGATTCGCGAGCGAGACGCTCGCACTACTAATCACCAATTACCAATCACCAATCACTGAGTAGATCCTCAGAACGTTTACTTTTGTAGAAACTCACGATATCGTCTCAAAGAAGGCGTTAGATCTCCTCGCGCGAAGTCAGTATATAAAGCTGCAAGCGGTCGCTTCCCTAGTTTTTCCAAGCTGCTACCCATCTGTAAAGAAGCCACTTCCGTTTCTAGCCCGTCGAGAAGGTTGTCTTTTGCCGCACTAGAATACACTCGTACTCCCATGCGAAAGGCAATGACTTGATCGTTTCCCTCCCTGTCATCAACTTGTGGATCGCTCACGCCCGGATCTCGAAAGATTTGGACGATAAAATCCCCTCGATCCATCGCTTCAGTAGGCCCATCGGGAATGCAAGGGTATTGGCAGACAGCATTTGGAGAAGCCACGTTTTTGATGTTGAGAGGACTGGTGATGTCGTAGGCGGGTGGGGGAAGGTCGCTATTGACATACTCTCCTCGCTCTACCATCAATCTCACGCGATCGAGTTCTTGCTGAGCGAGTTGCATGGCTTGTTCGGCTTTTTTGTTTTGGATGCGGGTCGCAGTGGCGAGTAGAATTGGCGGAGTACTGGCAGCGAGAACCAAGGTAATAACCAAAATTCCTACCAAGGTTTCCAATAAAGTTAGTCCCTGGGCGGAACTCTTGTTAACTCTTCTTTGCCACTTGCCAGAGAAAGAGACAAAAAGAGACAGAGGAACCCAAAAACGAGGAGAGTCCCGAAGGTTTTTTTGCTGAATTCCTAGTTTCATACCCACTGATCTCCTAGTCGATTAGGAACAAGTTGCTTGCGAGTCAATTTTGTCATTGGTATTTGTCGCGCCATCTCCATTGAGATCGATAAAATTATCAATATTTCCATCCCCATCGGTATCAATACCCGGTCTAGCACAGCGCAGTCTTTTCACATACTCGTCGTCGATGGGCAGTTCTCGATAAAACTCGCTTCGAGTGTTACTGGGAGTCACAAACCGCTTGGCGACTGGGCCAGCAGGAGCGTACTGCAATCCGACATCATAACCCCAACGGCGATTGGGCGGATTGTAATAGGCAATGTCTTCATCGTTCGATTGAGGGTTCAATCCAGATTCCCAGCTATCTTGGTCGAAAGGAGCGGTAGCAGATGTGCTGAAGTTTAACTGAATGAAAGCGCCGGCAATATGTAGATCTCGACCGCCCCAATTTTCTAGAAAACGGGGGAAGTTGTGGAAACCTCCATAAGACTGTCCCGCACGAGAAGGAACTAGGGCGCTAACAACAGTAGCGTTCATGCGATGATTGTTAGCAACGCCAATTCTATCTTTACTATCATCAAAGGTCATATACGTTCGGTTAGTACCGCCGTTTGGTTTGGTGGTAAACCCAGAAGGAAGTGCATCGTTTTCTCGTCCGAAGGCCTGCTCTCGCAGACTAGACCCCGTGCAACTATTGGGATTGGCTAGGTTTCCAGAGTCATTCCCAGTAGTATTAACGCAATATAGAGGAAACCCGTTGCGAGAAATCTTAATGGGCAAAGCAGCATTGACAGCGTTAGAAACTGAGCCATCTTCTCTGACCCAAGAGCGATTTGCATCTCCAGCAGCACCTGCCGCACCAGGTGCATTGAGAGTACGGAAAGAAGAGCGAGAACCGTTATCTGCCCGTCTGATTCCCTCAGCGATGCTTCCATCAACAAAACTATTCGACAGTACTGAAATTCCATCGGCGATGATTTCTGCTGGTCGCCAAGTATCGCCCGCACGACCGAAGGTTGTATTTAGACTACCGTTAGTACCACCACTACCGCGAGTGTAAAAATCGCCCCAGTCGTCATCTAGGAGATTAGTAAACTCTTCAATGCGGTTGGTATCAATGTTGTTACATGCTGGGGTAGCGTTTTCCGCACTAGAGTGTAAGTTGAAAGCACAGTTATCTCCCATAATATAAACGGGATTGTCAGAGATAAACGCTAATCCTCTGAGAACGGGGTTAGTAACGGGATGGCGTATATATTCTCCCTTTCTCAAGCGGAAACCGTGAGGGCGACGATCTGGGTCAGCATAGAAATCGACAGGTTTTGTGCTAATTCCCGTAGTTGAATTGATAGGAGGATCGACCGGATTAGTTCCGGTAGCGTTTATGCGGCAATTATTGGTAGCCGCAGTACTGCCTAATTCATTAGCTGTATCGCAGTTTGCCCAGGTTTCGAGAGAAGGCCTGGCAATGCCATCTTCTCGCACGGCATCTTCGCGGAAAGCATAGATAATACCACTGTTGGGCAGCCAGGTTTCTCCACCAATAGAATTGCGTCGTAGTTGATC
>CAYTUO010000396.1:0-4270 GCA_964441015.1 uncultured Pleurocapsa sp. | reverse complement strand
GGATAGGTAGTTTTAAGGCGTGTCGATGAACCTAGAATCCCCCGATTTATCGGTGGGAGCGTCTATATGTGGCTATCTCATCGTTTGCGATCGGCGAATCGAGCAAGCCGTCGAGCGACATTTCATCCCTGCCTTAGCGATCGCCGGATTCACGACTCCACTCTTGCTCGATCCCATTCATAATCTGCTTAGTTGGGACGGATCGGCCTATGGCTCATTTCATCTACTATAAAATCTACGCGGTCTAATAACTTCTAACCAAACAACCGTCTCTATCGAGCGAGACAATAAACAGATATCGGGGCAGAAGGTGAAGATGTCAATTTTTCTAAACGCTTCTGTCTACGAAAACCCGATCGCGTTAGAAAGATATTAAAGCTTTGTTCCGCGCGATCGAGTAGTCATTCCTTGCTCTAAAAAAATTAGAGAGCTTAGCGAGGTGGAATCCGATGAAAGAAGCAATGCTTTATGAAAGGCTAGCAGACAATCGAGTTCGCTGTCATCTGTGTGCCCATCGTTGCCTAATTGCCGATGGCCAAATGGGGATTTGTCAAGTCCGCGAAAATGAAGGCGGAAAGCTCTATACGCTGGTTTACGGGCGCACAATTAGCCAAAATGTAGATCCAGTCGAGAAAAAGCCGCTGTTTCATTTTTATCCGGGTTCGACCGCTTATTCGATCGCCACCCCAGGCTGTAACTTTCGCTGTGCCTGGTGCCAAAACTGGGAGATTTCCCAAATGCCGCGTCTTGAGCATATCATTGCTGGCTATGAGGCGACCCCCGAACAAATCGTAGCTGACGCACAGCGCCTTGGCTGCCGCAGTGTTGCTTACACCTATACGGAGCCGACCATCTTTTTCGAGTATACGTATGATACGGCACGACTCGCTCGTGCGGCTGGCTTAGCCAACATCTACGTGACGAACGGCTACATGACCACTGAAATGTTGGAGACCATCCAACCTTATCTGGATGCCGCCAATATTGACCTGAAAGCGTTCCGCGATCGAACCTATCGGCGCTATATCGGGGCACGGCTACAGCCAGTGCTAGACAGTCTCAAGGCCATGAAAAGGCTGGGGATCTGGCTCGAAGTGACGACCTTAGTGATTCCCGGCATCAATGACGAGTCGGCAGAGTTGGGGGATGCCGCGCAATTCATTGCTCAAGAGCTTGGTGTAGATACCCCCTGGCATCTCAGCCGTTTCTTCCCCGATTACAAACTGACAGACGTGCCGCCGACAGCGCTAGATAAGCTGCGTCAGGCACGCGAAATCGGACTCGCAGCCGGGCTAAGGTACGTCTACATTGGCAATGCCCCCGATGCACAGAGCCAGAACACTCGCTGTCCCGGATGCGGTAAAGTGCTGATTGGGCGAAGTGGTTTGGGAGTGTTAGACAACCGAATTCAAAATGGATGCTGCCCAGATTGTGGGTTCGCGATCGCGGGGGTTGGGATGCAAGGTGGCTCGTTTACGCCAGGAGTCGCCGTTTAAGTAATCAGACAGAATTAATTACTTGTTTTCCACAAAGTCGGCATCGATAACATCATTGCCGCCAGAAGTACCACCCGTTGCACTTCCAGCTTGAGCGTAGATGTTGCTGCCTACTTGCATGAGCGTCTGCTGCAACTCGTTAGTAAGGGACTTCATGCGATCGTAGTTTTCTTGGTTAATCGCTTCGCGCAAATCCTTGACCAATCCTTCCACTCGGCTCTGATCGGCAGCACTGACGCGATCACCCAAATCTCGTAGCTGTTTCTCGGCTTGATAGGCGGCGGAGTCTGCCAGATTCTTGGTATCGATTTGTTCGCGGCGCTTTCTGTCTTCGGCTGCATGAGACTCGGCATCTCGCACCATGCGTTCCACTTCGTTTTTCGGCAGCGTGGAAGCACCCGTAATCGAAATCGACTGCTGTTTGCCCGTGCCCCGATCTCTGGCAGTAACCGAGAGGATGCCGTTAGCATCGATATCGAAGGTAACTTCAATCTGCGGTATTCCTCTGGGAGCCGGAGGAATTCCCATTAGGTGGAATGTCCCCAGACTCTTGTTGTCTCTGGCTAATTCTCGCTCGCCTTGGAGGACGTGAACTTCTACGTCCGTCTGACCGTCCGCCGCCGTGGAGAAGATCTCCGATTTCTTGGTGGGAATAGTGGTATTGCGAGGAATAATCTTGGTCATCACGCCGCCCAGGGTTTCCACGCCCAAAGATAGGGGTGTAACATCGAGCAGCAAGATATCCGTCACTTCACCTGCCAGAACGCCTGCTTGAATCGCCGCACCGACTGCGACGACTTCATCGGGGTTAACGCCTTGGCAGGGTTCCTTACCCGTCATTTGCCGCACGAGAGCTTGAACGGCTGGCATGCGCGTAGCACCGCCGACCAGCACTACCTCGTCGATGTCGGCAGTCGTGAGTTTGGCATCTTGGATCGCCTGTTGCACTGGCTTGCGGCAGCGATCGATGAGATCCGAACACATCTGCTCGAATTGTGCCCGCGTCAGGGTCATTTCTAGGTGTTTCGGACCTTCGTGGGTGGCAGTGATGAAAGGCAGGTTGATGTTGGTTTGGGTGGTACTCGAAAGCTCGATCTTAGCTTTCTCTGCCGCTTCCGTCAGTCGTTGCAAGGCTTGCCTGTCTTTGCGCAGGTCGATGCCTTCGTTGCGTTTGAACTCGTCAGCCAGCCAATCGACAATCTTCTTATCGAAGTCATCGCCGCCGAGGTGCGTGTCGCCGCTAGTAGATTTCACTTCAAAGACTCCATCGCCCACTTCGAGGATGGATACGTCGAAAGTGCCGCCGCCGAGGTCAAAAACCAGGATAGTTTCATTCGTTTTCTTATCTAAACCGTAGGCGAGGGCGGCTGCCGTAGGTTCGTTGATGATGCGCAGAACTTCCAGACCAGCAATCTTCCCCGCGTCTTTGGTGGCTTGCCGTTGGGAGTCATTGAAGTAAGCGGGAGTGGTAATTACCGCTTGGGTCACTTTTTCTCCTAAATATTTGCTTGCGTCTTCAGCTAGCTTCCGCAGCACTTGGGCAGAAATTTCTTCGGGGGCAAATTGTTTGCCTGCGACGGGGCAATTGAGTTTGACGTTGCCGTTGCTGTCGCGCAGGACTTTGTAGGAGACTTCAGTTGCTTCGTGGGTAACTTCATCATATTTGCGACCGACAAAGCGCTTGATCGAATAAAATGTGTTTTCTGGGTTCATCACTGCTTGGCGTTTGGCGATTTGACCGACCAAGCGAGCCTCTTTCAGAGGAGCTTCGCTAACGCCCGTTTTAGTATAGGCGACAACGGAGGGAGTAGTACGCTGTCCTTCCGCGTTAGCAATGACCGTTGGCTGCCCTCCCTCCATGACAGCAACGCAAGAGTTTGTCGTTCCTAAATCGATTCCAACGACTTTTGGCATAACATTTTTCTCCCTAGCCAATCGTTGCGATCACAAAAAAATAGGATTAACAGGACTGGCGTTGAAAATTGGGCTGCCAATCCTGTTCGGTTCGCGAGCGAATCGTTAACCTAACCAACTTCCATTAAGCAACGCTAACCTTAACGACTTTGTGCTTTTCTTCTTCGGTTTTCGGCAAGGTTAGGTTCAAAATCCCGTTTTTGTATTCGGCTTGAACTTTGTCGGTTTGAATGTGGGTAGGTAACGGAATCATTCGCTCGAACTTTCCATAGTAGAACTCAGAGCGAGTGAGACCTTTTTCTTCAGTCTTGGTTTGGGATTTGCGCTCGCCGCTAATCGAAACCGAGTCAGCGGTCACTTCAATGTTTAGATCTTTTGCTTCTAAACCGGGTACTTCGAGTTTGAGATGAATCTCGCTATCCGTTTCTTCTATTTCAGCAGCAGGAACGCCAAGGGAAAAGGCTTTTTCGCCATCAGGCATCAACCTTTCAAACAAGCGATTCATGCGCCGTTGCAAGGTTTCCATTTCCCGCCAGGGTTCCCAACGTTCGATTTCCCGGAAAGGTTCCCAACGAATAAGTGCCATAACTATACCTCCAAGATTGGAGCTTTTTTCTGAGGAGGCTCAAGCTCAAGCTTCCTGACTCGTCGGAAATTGGTAGAGTTTTTCGGTTTCAGGAAGCTAGCTCTCAAGCTCCCTAATTACAAGCTAACAAGAAAATATCGGTGCAATAGGTTCGGTTCTCTGGCAAAAGCGATCGCAATTTCCGTACCCCGACTATTAACTATAGAATTAAGAAGGCAAAGTAAGCTTACCCCCGGCTGAAGCGCGGGGGATGAAAGCCACCAACTCTCACTTC
>CAYTUO010000395.1:0-4270 GCA_964441015.1 uncultured Pleurocapsa sp. | reverse complement strand
AGTTATCAGTTATCAGTTATCAGTTATCAGTTATCAGTTATCAATCACCAATCACTGATAACTGTTTTCATGCTGGTTTTTGTGCAATGAACGCCGCATGAGCGATCGCAAGATTGTATTTTCCATAACTACGCATCGTTTGAACCTGGAATCCTACCCTACTTAATTCTTTGGCAACATCCGTCGATTTATATAACTGTAGGTAGTGTATTTCGTCACTCCGCCTGTAATGTTTCCCTACCTTGCGAAAGGTGATAATCCGACGAGTCAATGTCTCTCGTTCTCGATTTTCTTCCTTTTCGACGAGTACTACCCAATCCTTTCCTTCAGTAAACCCTCTAGTCACGGTTTCTCGTTCAATCTGTCCAGGTTCAGCAATATCGAAGATAAAAACTCCTCCAGGAAGCAGTGCGCTGTATAGGCGACGGAACAGTTCAACTAGTGTCTGGCGATCGCTTTGGCGATCAAAGAGATAATTAAGACACTCACCAATTGATGTCACGGCATTACAAGTTGGAATGTCAGCGTTAAATAGCGATTCAACCCGAAATTCTGCATTTGGCACTTTTTTTCGCGCAATAGCAATCATTGACTCAGAAATATCAACTCCGAGAACACGATAACCAGCTTTTGTCAGTTCTTGCGCCCATAACCCACTTCCGCAACCCAGATCTACAATTAACCCTTCCCGTATTCCTCTTTGATTGAGGATTTCCAATATGCCAGGGGCGGAGTTGAGTGCATAGTCAGCAAACCCAACATCATGAATAAATGCAAGGTCTTCTTGGTACCACATTTTTTACAATAGCTTCTTTAATTTTGTGCGATCGCTACTTCATAAATAGGATACTTTCCAAACTTTCCTAAATTTAAAAATTTTATTGTAAATTTTCGATCTTTTTGGATAACTTTTAGGTTTTCCGATGTTTCTTCAGGAAGCGGACAAGGACGAAAGGGATAGCATACATAAAGAAAGTTTTGCTGTTTCTGTTTTAATAAAGCTGCTCCCAATTTTGACAAAGATTTTTTATTTTCTACCAAGAAAAATAATTTATCTCGACTGACAGAAGCCTCGATAGCCTGCGCCACAAATTGATGGGACATGGCAATTACATCATTGGGATTTTTTTCTATAAATTCAATAGCAGGCAAGATCCCTTGATGATTTTCTTGTAAGTAAACTGTTGCTGCGTAAGTATTTTTATGTATGCCTACAATTAAAAGTAGAGAAATGAGCGAAACACCTACATATACTAAAATAGGATGCACGGATTCTTTGAGGTAAATTAATTCTTGAATAGCTACTAAAGTAACAATCGGTATTAATATCAATAAAAATCTTGCTCCCCATTGCTTGCCACCCGGAATCAAGCCAGCCGTACCAGGCGGAACGATAAGCGAAACTCCCAGAATAAAGAAAAGACAGATTAGGTAGACAAGGATTAGCTTGAGATTAAATTTAATTCCTCTTTTTTTGAAGAAAGATAGGATAAGATATAATACTAAAAATAAAGTTATTGGAAAGTAGTTCAAGAAAGCCAAGCCAAGTTCTTGAAAGCTTTTCCAAGCATCTTTTAGCTTTTGAGTCAGTGAAGATTCTTCTACTACCTGAATCGCATGAATTCCTAAAGGATGATTATAAATTAACTGATTACACAGAAAAAATAAACCAATTGTCACTAACATACTAGCAACAAATATATTTTTATTTTTAGACAAAAAAGCAATCGATTTTAAATTAATTTTTTCAAGTCGATTGACTTGAGTTAGTGCAGCTAGATAAACCAGGATGATCAAAATAGCAACCCAACATAAAAATTCGGGTCTAAACCAGACAGATAAACCAATTAAACTACCGCTAAGAATGGCATTTTTTCTCGATAATCCTGATGAGGTTTTAGCAACCAACAAGATTGCTGTTCCTGCAAAAGCTAAAGCAACTGCTAACGTATGCTCCCAATACATTGCACTATAAATAGTTAAAGGGGAAGCAAAAATCAGACCAACTAGACCTAAAGAAGTATAAAAATTATTGAATTTTAATTGTTGGCAAACCCAAGAAAAAGTTAACCAAATTGCCCAAGTAGAAACTAGAGGAATTAGATACAGTCCGCGATCGCCAAAAAGCGCTTGAAAAGGAGCAGTAACTAGGGGAAAAGTAAAAGGAAAGGTAATGTAATATTTATGAGCTACCTGATAAACAAAAGGTTTGTCATAAGGATACAATCCCCCATCCCAAAGATCGCGAACCCAACTTTGTGGCGGAGGAACGAGATCGAAACGAAAAATACCAGCACTCAATTGTCTAGCTAACAATGCTTTCAGTCCAGCATCGCCACTAAAATACACGCCATCTGGAACTTGCCATTGTAAGTAAAATGAAAACAAAATTCCAGCTAAAATAATCAACAGTGGGAAATGAGACAATTTAAGTTTCATTAGAAACCTGTGATTAGTCAAATAAAAACTATTGAAGCTATTTTAGAACGAGCGCAAAGCGGTGCGGACTTGTCAGAAGCAGAAGGACTCGCTCTTCTCCAGCAAAAATCCCCAGAAACTCTTGCTAAGATTCGTCAGAGTGCCGATCGCCTCCGTCAGCAACAAGCAGGCGATCCCGTCACCTACGTCATAAATCGTAATATAAACTTTACTAACATCTGCGAACAGCATTGCAGTTTTTGTGCATTTCGTCGCGATGAAGGAGAAGACGGGGCGTTTTGGTTAAATACTAGCCAAATTCTCGAAAAAGCAGCCGATGCCATCCAAAAAGGCGCGACAGAAATCTGTATGCAAGGGGGATTAAATCTTAAAGCAAAACTCAATGGCGCTTCCCTGCCTTATTACTTACGATTAGTCAAAACTCTCAAACAAGAATTTCCCCAGCTTCACCTGCACGCTTTTTCTCCCCAAGAAGTTCAGTTCATTGCCAGAGAAGACGGAATTAGTTACGCAGATGTTATTATTGCCCTACGAGATGCGGGCGTAGGTTCTATGCCTGGAACTGCCGCAGAAGTTCTCGACGATCGCGTCAGGCGCATTATCTGTCCTGAAAAAATCGATACGGCTACTTGGCTAGAAATTGTCAGTACTGCCCATCGTCTAGGAGTCCCAACTACTAGTACCATGCTATGCGGACAGATCGAAACCCCCCAAGAACAAATTCATCACTTACAGCAATTGCGATCGCTTCAACAAATCGCCATCGAAAAAGGGTACCCCGCTAAAATCACAGAATTTATTCTCTTACCTTTTGTCGGTCAAGAAGCACCCAAACCCCTACGCAATCGAGTCGGACGCGATCAACCCATTCTAGAAGACACTTTACTCCTAACCGCCGTTGCTCGGATATTTTTGGGGAATTGGATTCCCAACCATCAACCGAGTTGGGTAAAACTGGGTTTAAACGGGGCGACAGAAGCGCTGAAATGGGGCTGTAACGACATTGGCGGAACCTTAATGGAAGAACATATTACTACTATGGCAGGGGCGCAGGGAGGCACTTGCATGGAAGTAGAAACCTTACAACAAGCAATTTGTTCTCTCGATCGCCCCTATCGGCAACGGAGTACCCTTTATGAGTATCTTTGATTGAAGAAAGGCAGCTATGCAGCTATGCAGCTATGCAGAAGCTAACAATACTAGTACCAGTAAACCAAAAAGTTTTTTCCCGAAGAGCGATCGCTATCCACTGGTGTCTATGGTGGTAACATAGGCTTGTTCTTGTTCGCTAAAAGGCTCGGCGGTGGCTTGTTGATGGACGAGTAAATCGGGGGTTGCATCGGAGATATCTTTTGTTCGTTGGGAAATGCGATCGCGCAACACTTCTATTGGGGCACTACAATAAACAATTCGCAAGGGAATACTATTAGATTGAGCATAGGCGATCGCGCTTTCTCTCCATTTTTGGCGATCGTACTTGGCATCTAAGATAACTGAAAATCCCTGCCTGACTAGCATTTTAGCTAATTCCAACAGGCGATCGTAAGTTTTCTGGCTCATTTGTGGGGTGTAGAGTTCGTCTGGGCCTCGTTGAGAAAGAGAAATCCCTGCCAAATGTTTGCGAACTACATCGGAACGAATATGAATGGCATTAATCTGCTTAGCTAATTGTTTCGCGACAGTGGTTTTTCCCGAACCGGACAAGCCAGACATCAAAATGAGTTGTCCTTTGCTAGTTTTAGTATATTCCCATGCCAGTCGATAATAATCGGCTGCTGTTTGAATCGCGACTTGTTTATCTTCCTCAGAAATAGCTGGATCGTCTATTAAT
>CAYTUO010000394.1:0-4277 GCA_964441015.1 uncultured Pleurocapsa sp. | reverse complement strand
CGACTACCAGCCGTTAAAACGGACTGGCTAACTCTCGCTCACGTTTTTAAGGTTTCAAATCTAGTTTATCCGATCGGCAACTGCCAAGTATGACAAAAACTACAGCCTAGTTTTAGGCGGTTTCTGCTGGCGGCTCATATCTAAGTAAAACACCTTTTTGTCCCAGAATAAATCCTTTTTCAGGTGTCACAAAAACGATCTTGTATAGGTTAGAGGGAATCTCCTCTACATCTCTGTCTTTTTGCCATGTTTTCCCATCATCAAAGCTTACCAGAAGATTGCCGCTACCGCCAGTCACCCAAACCTCTGTGGGGGTTCGATAGGCTAAATCTAATAATCCCCAACTAGTAGAGGGTTCAGGATAGATCGTTTCTTCCCATTCTTCGTCTTGATTCTCTGCGCTACTGAACTGAATTTGACCACCACGAGCCAGTAACCACAGCCGTCCGTCTTCGCTGTATCCCATCGTCTGCAATCGACGAGAAGAGGTACGATTGTGGGGTGTCCATTCGGTTTGTCCGGGTTCCCATGTCGAGTAAAAGTTTCCTCTAGCGGAGACAGCTACGTATTTACCGTCAGCAGAGCGAGCTATCGTCCGTGCCACACCGACTGCTCCTTCTACCAATGCTTGCCAAGTACGACCCCCATTGGAAGTTTTATAAATCGCTCCGAGATCGGTCACCATCTCTGCCGTTTTATCTCCCAGTGCAATAATGTCATAGGGCGCACCTGGTAACTTTTCACTCAGGGGAATGCGCGACCAAGACTTCCCCCCGTCATCAGTATGCAGCAAGATTGAGGGTTTTCCTACAATCCAGCCTTCAATTCCGTTGAAACTGATGGCGGTGAAACTCACTTTCTCTTCTGCGAGATCGAGTTTTCTCTCTTGCCAAGTTTTTCCACCATCAGTCGTTTCAAACAAAGTAGATTGAGTGCCAACCAACCAACCCCGATCTGGGTCATCGGTAAAAGCAAGATCGGCCAAGGTTGATTCTGTTTCTAATTGAACACTAGTCCAAGGATTGTAACTGGTAGAAGGTACACTACTACAACTGATACACAATAAGGAAACTGCCAGTAATATTAAGATTTGTTTCAGCTTTCTCATGAATAAGTTCATAACGATCTAACTTAAACCGTACAGGCTTAGGAAAAATAAAAAGGCTAATGCCAGTCCTCCGAAGATGAGAAGACTTTTTTGCGTTGGGGTCAAACGGTTAACGCCTAAGCCATAGTCTAGATTTTCTTGGAAGCCAGAGGGGGCATTGGTGGCTCCAATGTTGACAAATGAAGAATGGGGCACGCCACAAACCGGGCAACGCCAATCAATTGGCAATTCCTCAAAAGAGGTTCCGGCAGGGATATTTTTTTGCCCATCGCCTTTGTTTGGCTCGTAAACATAGCCACAAGCACGGCATTCGTAGCTTGCTAGAGCTTGTTCTGCCAGCGTTTTCTCTACAGGTCGCTCACTCATTGCTTGCACTAAGCAAATCTTAAAATGTCTGTAACAAATTATCGCATATAGTTTAACATTCTTATCTTTTAGGGTATATATTGCCATACTGAACTCAAGCAAACTGACTTATGTATTAAGGAGCGTCCATGATGAGGATTCCATACTTATTTCGAGTCTTAACAGCGAGTCTTGTGACTCTCAGTTTGACTGTATTGCCTTTCAATTCTTTTGCTTTTGCTGAAAATACTGAAAACTCCGCGACAATATCAGCGAAATCTCTAGAAAAAGACTTGCAAAAAGCTGGAGAAGATACCGGAGAGTGGGTTGATAATGCCGCACAAGACACTGGAGAAGGCGTAGAAGATGCCGCAGAAGCTACTGGGGAGTGGATCGATAATGCTGTAGACGACACGGGAGAAGCTACTGAAGATGCCGCAGAAGCTACTGGGGAGTGGATCGATAATGCTGTAGACGACACGGGAGAATGGATTGACGATGCAACCAAAGTCTTTGAGTAGAGTCAGCTAAATTTGCCTGTTGCTACTCATTTTTCCGAAAAAAGTCAAGGGGGCGATCGCCCCCCAATGCTACTAGGTAGC
The DNA here is from genome assembly GCA_964441015.1 of uncultured Pleurocapsa sp. Classification (GTDB taxonomy): domain Bacteria; phylum Cyanobacteriota; class Cyanobacteriia; order Cyanobacteriales; family Microcystaceae; genus Hydrococcus. The sequence goes on along the minus strand of CAYTUO010000394.1, from coordinate 2,222 downwards.
TAGTAGTTTGTCAATTTTCAATTGACGGGGAAAGGGTAAGGGGGAAAGGTAAATATTTTAGAAATTCTATCTTAGTCTTATGAGCTTTAATGATAGATTCCGTATGTTATCAGCGATCGCTAACGCTTTTTAGCCACCCATTTACTACGATCCTAGAACTCCCAACCTACCAAGGACTGCCAATCAAGGAAAAACTTGCCCAGTAGAAGGGATGGGAGAGGTTATTTTCTTGTGTTTGAGCGAGGTTTGAGGGCAAGGAAATACCTCCTCTAGAATTGATCAATTCTCCTTGTTGCAAATACACTTTTCCCTTTAGCATGGCAATTTGTGCTTTTCTCAGCGCGTCTGCCTTGACGGGGGTTGTTTTCAACTGTTGATAAAATTCGCTCATCAACGCTAACGTTCCTGCATCGCTAACGTACCAAAGGCTTGCCAATGCCGATTTAACGCCTGCCTGGAGGGCTAAACCAGCAAAACCCAATTCAGCATCGCGATCGCCCACAGCCGTCTGACAGGCACTGAGGACTAATAACTCGACTGGAGGATTATCCCAATTGAGGCGATCGAGTTGATCTAAGGTTAATTTGCGATCAAAAAACTGAATGTAAGAGTTGCGAGGAATGCCAGGAACAAAATCGGCATGAGTAGCTAAATGAATGATTTCATAAGGTTCTCTTTGTCGTTGTGCTTGTAAATTTTCTACGGTAAATCCTCTGTTGAGAATTCTTACTCCTTCCCAGGGATTAGGGCTAATCGCAGACAATTCTACAGCTACAGCAGGCAAAGAGACTTGCTCTTTAAAGTCAGTAGCGCCCATGGCCAGAACTTTTGCATCTCGAAGATCGGTGTAGCCAAGCTGCGTTAAGTTAAAGCCAGGAATTCGGGTGAGGCTGTATTTTTCTATTAAAAAATGCTCTCCATCGTATAACGCAGCTAAAGGAAGCGTCCGCAAACCATTACCCAGACACATAATCAAAGTGTCTATCTGCTTGGCTTGTAAGCTAGGTTCAACTGGAGCAATTAACCATTGGTATAGTTGTTGTGCTGGGGTAAGATAATCATCCGAAAAATTGCTAATTTCCTCGACAAACTTTTGGCTAACTTTTAAGAGCGATCGCCGATTAGCGGCCTTAATTTGCTTGCCAATTGCTCGATCGCCTGGAGTAATTAACAACAAATTCAGTGCTTCCGATTGCGGCATTATCCAAAGTACCGCCGGTTTTTTTCCAGTTTCTCGGCTGATTTCCAATAGACTTCGGGATATTTGTGGAGGAGTCAGGGATAAACTAAAAAAATCTGCGCCAAAATAGCCTTCATATTGCTTTTCCCATTGACTTTCCACCTTAGTAATCAAATTACTCCATTTTTCTGCATCATCGTCTCTTGTTTTTTGGCGATTATCTGTAACTGTTAGATTGTCAGAAATTTTCTGGCTAGGAATAGTTTGTGAATGACTGCTGAAACTACCTAACCCAAAAGCCAAACAAGTTGTTAGCCAAAATAACAATAAGTGTTTGATTATTTTTTTAGACATGACTGTAAGCTAAACGCATACCATATAGTAGCGATCGCTCTCCTGAATTATGCAGATTGTCAACAAAATCGCAAGATTTCTTAAATGGGAGTAGCTACATTTGTGATCGCACTCCTGCAAAATGTATTAAAAAATAAGCCCCTGTTTAAGGGGCCTCTGAAAACTTTCTATTATTGACATCTCCCCGCTTTGAAAAACGGGGATTCTGGAAACAAAGTTTCCGCAACGGGTTAAAACCACGTTGCTTGAGCCTATCAACAGACTCCTAGCAACCTCGACTAAGAAAATATTAGTTGTGTTGTTACTTTTTGATTTTTCAGCCTATGCCAAAGTGGAATACTCCCCAAGCTGCCTTTTCGCCATTGAATCGTCATACTGTCCGACAAATCGCGTTGTTTCGATCTCAAGCAGGAGTTGCACCCTCAACTAGCTTGGTTCAACGTATCGCTGGATTATGTGGTGAATTTTATCACAGATACACGGGGTTAAAACCCCTGTGTTCGCTCCACAGCCATTGGTTTTAACCAATGGCTAACTCTCGCTCACGTTATTTTATGTTTTTGGGAAGGATGAGAAAATTCACCCTTCTCAATCGCTGAAATTTACAGTGCGTTACCGCGAGGTAGAACTTCTTCAGGGAAGACGAAATTCTCGTGAGGTTGATCCTGCGTAGCCATCCAAGCCCGCA
>CAYTUO010000393.1:0-4279 GCA_964441015.1 uncultured Pleurocapsa sp. | reverse complement strand
TGATAACTGATAACTGATAACTGATAACTGATAACTGATAACTGATAACTGATAGGTATAGCCATGTTTACCCAAGCAACTGCCGTCTTTCAGTCCATTCTCGATGAGATTCGTCAATCCGGTCTTTACAAAGAAGAACGAATTCTCAACTCGCCCCAGGATGCCGAAATTGAAGTCCAAGGAGGTCGAAAAGTCATCAACTTCTGTGCCAACAACTATTTGGGGCTTGCCAACCATCCCATGCTCATTGCAGCAACTCAAGAAGGTGTTGACAAGTATGGCTTCGGTCTGTCGTCGGTGCGTTTCATTTGCGGGACGCAAACCATTCATAAGGAACTAGAAGCTAAAATTGCGGCATTTCTCGGCATGGAAGACAGCATTTTGTACACCTCCTGTTTCGATGCCAATGGCGGACTGTTTGAAACGCTTTTGGATGCCGATTGTGCCGTCATCAGCGACGCGCTCAACCATGCCAGCATTATCGATGGGATTCGCCTGTGTAAAGCCAAGCGCTACCGATTTGCTCACGGCGATATGCAGGAATTGGAACAGGTGCTACGGGATGCCCAGTCAGCGAAAATTCGCCTGATTGCTACCGATGGAGTCTTCAGCATGGACGGCGACATTGCTAAGCTAGACCAAATCTGCGATCTCGCCGAAAAATACGAAGCGCTGGTCATGGTGGATGATAGTCATGCTACTGGGGTTTTAGGTGCGACGGGACGCGGTTCTATCGAACACTGTGGTGTGATGGGGCGAGTAGATATTATTACCAGTACGTTAGGGAAAGCTTTAGGCGGCGCTTCTGGGGGTTTTACCGCAGGTCATAAGCTGATTATCGATCTGCTTCGGCAGCGATCGCGTCCTTACCTGTTCTCCAATACCCTTGCACCTGCCCTCGCCTACACCAGTATTAAGGTGCTGGATCTGCTGAGTGAAACTACCGAACTGCGCGATCGCTTAAGGGAAAACGCACAATATTTCCGCCAACAAATGACGGCACGCGGCTTCGAGATTAAACCTGGCATTCACCCGATCGCACCGATTATGCTCTACGATGCTAAGCTGGCGCAGTCAATGGCACGAGATTTACTTAATGAAGGGATCTATGTGATTGGCTTTAGCTATCCTGTTGTTCCCCAAGGTCAGGCTCGCATTCGCGTTCAAGTATCGGCTGCCCATACGCGATCGCACCTCGATCAATGTATCGATGAGTTTACTCGTGTTGGCAAAAACTATCAAGTCATTTGAGAGTCTATATCATATATACAGACGGGAAAATGTAGTTAAATATACAATTTTTGTGATTTAATGAAAATAAGAGAGATTAAAAGCCAGAGAAAAAACGAGGATATAGCAGTCGAAGTTAAGATTAGGGCCTTTCAAAAGACTCAAATTCAAGGATAACAGGGGTTTTTCCTTCTGCATAGCTGCTATAGTGCTGCCCGTTTCTGCTTTTATCTTTCCTCTATACTTCTCATTCCTCACTGTTAAGGAGAAAACCGAAGATGTCTTACTCCCTACTTGCTGATGCTAGTACTAGATTGGAAGCGGCCCTAAAATATGTTTCAATTTCTGAAGATGCTAGCGAACGCTTGAAATATCCTAAAACTAGCTTAAGCGTTTCCATTCCTGTGCGAATGGATGATGGTTCGCTGCGGATTTTTCAGGGATATCGGGTACGTTATGACGACACCAGGGGGCCGGGTAAGGGAGGGGTACGCTACCATCCCAACGTTTCAATGGATGAAGTGCAATCGCTTGCCTTTTGGATGACCTTTAAATGTGCCTTGTTAAATCTTCCCTTTGGCGGTGCAAAAGGTGGTATTACCCTGAATCCAAAAGAATTGTCCAAACAGGAATTAGAACGGTTGAGTCGGGGATATATCGAAGCGATCGCAGATTTTATCGGGCCCGATATTGATATTCTCGCACCCGATGTCTACACCAATGAGATTATTATGGGCTGGATGATGGATCAGTATAGTATTATCCAGCGAAAAATCAGTCCTGGCGTTGTTACGGGAAAGCCTATAACGATGGGAGGCAGTCAAGGACGAGATACAGCTACTGGGACGGGTGCTTTTTATATTATCAAGGCGATGCTCTCTAAATTCGAGCAGATTCCCGCAAGAACCACAATTGCAGTGCAAGGATTTGGAAATGCCGGTGCAGTTGTCGCTGAATTATTAGCAAAGGCAGGGTATAAAGTTGTCGCCGTTAGCGATTCTCAGGGGGGAATTCACTCGGAAAAAGGGTTAGATATTCCCAGCATTCGACAATACAAACAAGAACATCGAGGCATTAAAGCCGTTTATTGTAAGGATAGCATCTGCGATATTGTCGAACATCGGGTTATTAGCAATGAAGAACTCTTAGCGTTGGATGTCGATGTCTTAATTCCTGCGGCATTAGAAAACCAAATTACTGAAGAAAATGCTGCCAACGTTCAAGCGAAATATATTTTTGAAGTCGCCAACGGGCCCACAACTTCTGGGGCAGATAAGATTTTAGACGCGAAAGGAATTTATGTTTTCCCCGATATTTTGGTCAATGCAGGCGGCGTAACCGTCAGTTATTTTGAGTGGGTACAAAATCGTAGCGGACTGTATTGGAGTATACAAGAAGTCAATCAACGTCTCAAAGAAAGAATTGTAACTGAAGCAGAACAAGTTTGGGCAATTGTCCAAGAATTTTCTGTTTCTATGCGGACTGCTGCTTACATTCACGCCTTGAACCGTCTAGGAGAAGCGATGAATGCCAAGGGAACTAGAGATTATTACGTCAACGGTTCGGTTGGTTAATTTTAAGCTTTATCGTAATTCAATTTTTCTCAGATGCGATCGCGCGTTATGTCGGTCGCTTTTATCATTTTAGATAAAAATTTTTGGGTTTCGCGCCAAAGCACCAAGAATAACGCCAGAAAAAAGACTTTTGTTAGATTTTTCTTGAAGGGTTTTCCCCTAAAGTTTTAGTATGTCTTAAGATGAAATTCAGCAAAACTAGCTCATGAATCCAATTTCTTCTACTACTCCCAAGAATATCTTACAAAATCCTCTTTCCTGGTTATACAGTTTTTGGAAATTTTCTCGCCCTCATACTATTATTGGTACTAGCCTTAGCATTCTGGCTCTGTATTTAATTGCCATTGCTAACCTTGAAAGTTCTGTTACATTAGAAAGTTTATGGCAATTGTTAGGAACTTGGATTGCTTGTTTGTGCGGCAATATTTATATTGTGGGGTTAAATCAGTTAGAAGATGTCGCAATTGATGAAATTAATAAACCTCATCTTCCCATTGCTGCTGGAGAATTTTCTCGAAAACAAGGACAGTGGATTGTTAGCCTTACAGGAATAGCAGCCCTAGCTTTAGCAGGATGGTTAGGAGATTGGTTATTTGCAACAGTCAGCATTAGTTTAATTCTTGGGACTGCTTATTCTTTACCGCCAATTCGCTTGAAACGATTTCCTTTTTTAGCCGCCTTATGTATTTTTACAGTGCGAGGAATTGTTATTAATTTAGGACTCTTTTTGCATTTTAGTCAAGTTTTACAAGGAACAGAAACTATCCTTCCTTCTGTTTGGGTATTAACCTTATTTATTCTGGTGTTTACCATTGCGATCGCTATCTTTAAAGATGTTCCCGATCTGGAAGGAGATAAGCAATATAATATTAAAACTTTTACTTTGTTATTGGGCAAACGAGCCGTATTTAATCTTGCCCGTTGGGTGATTACCCTCTGCTATTTCAGTATAATTTTAGCAGGTATTGGCAACCTTCCTGGCGTAAACGAGATGTTCCTCATTATTAGTCATTTGGGTTTGTTAGGATTGCTGTGGTGGCGAAGTCAGGGGGTAAACTTAGAAGACAAAAACGCGATCGCAAAATTTTATCAATTTATTTGGAAGCTATTTTTCCTAGAATATTTACTCTTTACTGTTGCTTGTTTGCTTCGTCGATAAAGCTTTTTGAAAATTAATAATTTATGCCTGATATAACTGTTTGCGATCAAGCTTAAGAAGGCTTAAGAGATAATTCTCTCTAGATGGGGGAGTTAAATTTTGAAGGCCGTTAATTGTGTAGAGTGTTTTGGGATAGTGCAAACACCATGTTGCGGGAACAACTTCTAATAACCACCAATTAAAAAGATCTCGTTTTCCTTGAGAACCTGGAAAAATAGCATATCCCTCAAAACAATCATCTAAAATTTCTAGCAACGCCTTCTTAGCCTCAACCGCGAGAATCCCCGCCCCGTCGCCTAACGCGGGGTCGGGATGA
>CAYTUO010000392.1:0-4280 GCA_964441015.1 uncultured Pleurocapsa sp. | reverse complement strand
ATCAGTTATCAGTTATCAGTTATCAGTTATCAGTTATCAGTTATCAGTTATCAGATTTTGGATTTTTTCTCCCTTGTCTCCTTGTCCTCCTTGTCCTCCTTGTCCTCCCACACTCCCCTAATTCCCAATCACCAATCACCTTCTCACCAATCACTATTCCCCATTCCCAAAAACTAATGACTAATCGTAAAGTAATTCGGACTGAACAAGCACCTGCACCTGTTGGCCCCTACAATCAAGCGATCGCCGCTAGCGGTCAAATGCTTTTTGTCGCCGGACAAATCCCGCTCGATCCCCATACAGGAGCCATTGTAGGCGATGGAGATGTGGCTAAGCAAACGCAACAAGTGATGGCAAATCTTGAAGCTATTCTGAAAGCGGCTGGTGCTAATTGGGAAAATGTGGTCAAAACAACTGTTTTTCTCACAGATTTACAAAATTTTGCCGCAATGAATCAAGTATATGCAGGGTACTTTCAAGAAGGAAACGCACCTGCACGCGCTTGTGTCGAAGTTTCTCGCTTACCTAAAGATGTCTTGGTAGAAATCGAGTGTATTGCCGTCATCGAGGCCCAGTGAAACAGGATTGATGTTGAACTCAAACTTATTTTTTGAGAAACCATGCGGACGATCGCAGAAATTAATGAGAAAATTCGCCGTCAAGCTGCGGTGGTGTGGACGGTAGAAGAACTGAAAGCTAGAGTACAAGACATCGGCATAACCCAAGCTTTTAAAGAAGTAGATGTTATTTGTACGGGCACCTTTGAACCGATGGAATCTTCCGGTGCTTTGATTAATCTAGGACATACCGATCCTCCGATCAAAATCCGTCAGTGCTGGTTAGATGGCGTACCTGCCTATGCGGGTTTTGGGGCGGTAGATTTGTATCTCGGTGCAACCGCTATGGTGGATTATGCTAGCAGTGGAGAAACTGATGGAGAAATGCGCCAAGGGATGGTACTTCCAGAACGGGGTGGCGGGCACGTCATTGAAGACTTAATTGCTGGCAGAAATGTTCAGTTGCGAGCGATCGGACAGATGACAGATTGCTATCCTAGAGCTTCTTTTGAAACTACCATTACTCGCGAGACGATCAATCAGTTTTATCTGTTCAACCCTCGCAATCTCTATCAAAATTTTATCGTGGGAGTCAATGGCGGCGATCGCCCTTTGTATACCTACCTCGGCCCCCTACAACCCAGACTCGCTAATGCCGTCTATTCTAATCCTGGCGCAATTTCCCCGCTTCTCAACGACCCCAATTTGCAACTGATTGGCATTGGCAGTCGAATTTTTCTCGGAGGCGGCATCGGTTATGTGGCCTGGGAAGGAACGCAGCATTTTCCCCTACAAAAACGCTTGCCCAATCACACGCCTATTGGCCCTGCTGCTACGCTTGCTTTAATTGGCGATGCTAAACAAATGAATCCTCGTTGGGTGCGAGGTTGCTACTTCAAAAAATATGGGCCTTCTCTCATGCTAGGCGTAGGCGTTCCCCTACCTATTTTAAATGAAGAAGCGATCCGCCACTGTGCCGTTCAAGATAAGGATATTGTCGCCCCCGTAGTCGATTTTGCCATTCCTCGGCGCGTCCGTCCTACCTTTGGTTTAGTCAGTTATGCCCAACTCAAAAGCGGTCGAATTACCATTGAGGGAAAAACAGTCAGGGTTGCACCGCTTGCCAGTATTTTTCTCTCTCGACAAGTGGCCCAGGAATTAAAACAGTGGATCGAAGCGGGTCAATTTACACTCAGCGAACCCGTTGCCCCAATTGCGATGGATCGCGCTTTTGTCCCGCAAGATCGTTGGGGAGCGCAGATTGCTTTAGAGTAGCGATCAAGGAATTTTGAATGACTTAGTACAAAATTTCGTAAGTTCGTATTAAGGGACAACTGACTCACTTTCTCATCCTAAATTAACTAGCAAAAACATCTTCATATATTTCTGCCATTTTCAGGGTTAAATTTACCGATTCTAAGCGAACTTCATCATCGCTATTATTTAAAGTTTGTACTGACCAATTGCTTTGAGAATCTTGGCGATAAATTTCTACTTTAATTTCATCTTGGGAAACTAATACATATTCCTGTAAGCTGTCTAAGGTTTGATAATTCAGAAGTTTTTCTCGTCTGTCTATAGCTTCTGTGCTTGGCGATAGTACTTCTATAATCAAGCAGGGACAGGTTTTAAAATACCTTTCATTGTCTTGAGGGTCGCAAGTAACTACAAGATCGGGATAATAAAATATATCGGCATTTTGCGCCTTGAGTTTAACTTTCATATCTGACATGAAAGAACGACAGGAACTTCCGCGCAGGTGAGAACGCAACAAAGTATAGATATTACCGGCTATCAAGTTATGTTCTACGCTTGCGCCAGTCATGGCGAAGATTTGACCGCCAAGGTATTCATGACGAAATTCCCTGGATTCTTCGGATTTAAGGTACTCTTCAACGGTGAGGTAGCTTAATGGAACAGACATGGCTTTTATCTAATTCTTGTTCGTCTAGCTCTAGAAAAATTCCCTCAGCATTGATGAATGCGCTCTTTGCACGACTACGAACCTATATCATTTCATGTTGGCTCTTGTATCTTGTACGGCCGCCCAAAAGAACAATCCAGTTAAGGGAATGCTCGCCGCTAGAATGATTCCTGTCGTGACATTCCCTAGTTCTGGTATTCCTGAAGACAGTTCAAATACCGAACCAACCCCTGCGATCGCTGCAATACAAGACCCTAACAAATACACACCACTTTTTGGGGTCATTCTGGTTACTCCTTTTTAAAATTTACAATTGGGAATTTAGGCAATAGATTTAACAGCGTTAACTGAAAACCCATGCTTGTTCAATTCTTCTGTCAGCGCTAAACTATTGTCTACGCGATCGACAAACAGCACTCCATTGAGGTGATCCATTTCGTGCTGGATGACGCGAGCGAGTAACCCTGATGCCTGGATTTTGCGAGGTCTTCCTTGTTCGTCTTTAAAGGAAACTTCGATCGCTTCTGGACGAGTCACTTCCAGATAGACTCCAGGAATGCTCAGACAACCTTCTTCAAATTTGCAAAACTCGCGGCTGTTCCCGATAATTTGCGGATTAATTAGGACTAACGGAGGGTTCGCGGGATTTTCTGGTTCGCAGTCAATAACGATCAATTGTTTGTTGATGGCGACTTGAGGGGCTGCTAAACCGATGCCGTTGGAGCTATACATGGTTTGTAGCATTTCTTTGGCTAGCTGCCGCACGCTTTCGTCTACTTTAGCAATGCGCTTGGCAGGCTGGCGCAGGGCGCGATCGCCAAGATAATGAAGTTCTAATGGGGGCTTTTCTAACTTTTTCTTTTCTACAGCAATTACAGAAGTCATGGACTGACTGAGCAAGCAACGATTATTACTATATTTTTCTTTAATCTTAACTAATATTAACAGGTCTTGGCTTTTCCTTATTTAGTTTGCCTATTGGGATAAGCGCTCGCTTTTTCCGCTTGTCTATTTTTCCAAGCGGTCGAGAAAAAAAGGCTTTCTGTAATAAAATATATTTATTTGTTGCTAAAACTTGACAAAATTAGCCACTCGTCAACTTCGTATCGCTCGCATTCACTAACTTTCTAAGCGTGTCAGAATGATATTGTGAGGCTCGACCTGTTAGTTTTCCGAAATTCCAGGGAATTCTAGAAAATAGAGAGAATCAAAACCTTGTCAGGAGTGAAAAACAACTGACGCTCGGCACCTGACGCGATAACGGTAATCCTCAATGAGCTACTGTGTAAATCCCGCCTGTCCTCAACCGAAAAATCCCAAGAATGCCGAATTTTGTCAAGCTTGTGGCTCCAAGCTTCTTTTACGCGATCGCTACCAAGTTTTAGGAATCTTAGGCAAAGGGGGATTTGGAGCTACATTTGCTGTAGTCGATCTTTCTCTTCCAGGCAAACCCTGGTGTGTCGCCAAACAACTGCGTCCTTCAACTGACGATCCCGCTTTGTTCAAGATGGCCAAGGAGCTTTTTGAGCGGGAGGCAGAAACATTAGGCAGAATTGGCAATCATCCGCAGGTTCCCAGATTGTTGGACTACTTTGAAGATAATCAGCAATTCTATCTGGTACAAGAATACGTAAAAGGTCATAACCTTCACCAAGAAGTCAAAAAGAACGGCCCCTTTAGCGAAGCAGGGGTCAGACAATTCTTAAGCGAAGTTCTACCTATCCTGCAATATATCCACTCCCAACGAGTTATTCATCGGGATCTCAAACCCGCTAACTTAATTCGTCGCGAGGAAGATC
>CAYTUO010000391.1:0-4300 GCA_964441015.1 uncultured Pleurocapsa sp. | reverse complement strand
TTAGAAAAGACGCTTCCTGACGATATTAAATTCAATCTCATTTTTACCCGTGCCGATGCGATTCGGGCTTCCTACCAAGACATGATTGACGATCTGGTTTTTGGTTGCCTTCTGACGGTCATTACCATCGGTCTATTTTTGTGGAATGTCCGAGTGACTTTAATTACGGCGCTGTCTCTACCGCTTTCGATTATTGCCACTTTCGGGATCATGAAAGTCTTTGGCTATACGCTCAATAATATGACGCTGCTGGCGTTAGCGCTGGCAATTGGGAACCTGATCGACGATGCGGTGTGTACGATCGAAATTATCGACCAACATTTGTTGATGGGCAAAAAGCCGTTTCAAGCAGCACTCGATGGGGCCAAAGAACTCGGTTTAGCCTTATTAGCGACGGCGGCGACTATCATCGCGGTTTTTATTCCCGTTGCCTTTATGGGGGGTGTGGCGGGACAATTTTTTCTGCCCTTTGGGGTGACAATTGCCGTTTCGACTATCTTTTCTACCCTCGTCGCTTGCACTCTAACACCCATGCTGGCGGCTTATCTTTTAAACCCTAAAAATCTTCAAAATTCAAAATTGGGAACGCAGAATTCCAAAATTAATCCCTATCGCAGCATTCTGACGTGGGCATTAAGACATCGGATTACGACGATTTTAATCGCGATCGCGTTCTTTATCGGCAGCGTACAACTGACTCCCTTGATCCCGAAAGGTTTATTCAATAGCGGCGATACGGGTTTAAGTACAGTCACGGTTGAATTGCCTCCAGGATCGAAACTTCAGGAAACCGAAGAAGTCAGCCAGGAAATCTATCGCTTACTTAAAGATAAACCAGTTATTGAAAGCGTTCTAGCCGCCATTGGCACTGAAGGGAGAGTCAATGGCGCAACCGTCTACGTTAAACTTACCCCAAAAGAGCAACGAGACATTTCCCAACAGCAGTTTCAGGATCGGATGCGCGATATCTTTGCCAACATTCCAGGCGCTCGCGTTAGTTTCCGTGCCCAAGGTGGTGCAGGCAGTAGCAAAGACCTATCTATCGTTCTTAAAAGCGAAAATATCCCCGTTTTGACAGAAACTGCCAATGTGCTAGAAAGACAAATGCAGCAAATTTCTGGGTTAGTAGAGATAACTTCTAGCGTGAGTTTAGTCAAACCGGAAATTGTCATCAAACCCGATCGCGAACGAGCAGCAGATTTAGGCGTTTCCGTGCAGGCGATCGCTCGAACGGCTTCCCTGGCTCTCATCGGCGATAACGATTCCAATTTAGCAAAATTTAATCTTCCTGATCGCCAAATTCCCATTCGCGTGCAAGTCGATCCCAAACAGCGAGGCGATCTCGAAACTCTCAAAAATCTCCGCGTGCCCAGTACAGATGGGACTTTAGTTCCCCTTAGTGCAGTGGCCGATCTTCGCTTGGGAAGCGGGCCGGCAGAAATTAAGCGTTTCAATCGCAACCGCCAGGTTTCCCTAGAAGCTAACTTGCAAGGGATTTCCTTGGGAGGCGCGATCGCGAAAGTAAAAGCCTTACCTGCTATGACTTCCCTTCCTCCCGAAGTAACAGAAGAACCCGCAGGCGATGCGAAGATCATGCGCGACATTTTTGGCAGATTTTTAAGCGCATTGGGACTTTCAATTCTCTCAATTTATGCCATTCTCGTGCTGCTCTACAATAATTTTCTCTATCCTTTTGGCATTTTGGCATCCTTTCCCCTGTCAATTGGCGGAACTTTCTTAGCTTTATTAATTACGCAGAAAGAGTTAGGACTATACGCTCTCATTGGGATCGTGCTATTGGTAGGATTGGTGATCAAAAATGCCATTCTCTTAGTCGATTTTGCCTTAATAGAAATTAAAGCAGGAAAATCTCTTTTTAAAGGAGTTGTGGATGCCAGTATCTCTCGTTTTCGTCCCATTATCATGACTTCCCTTTCCACCATTGCGGGGATGTTGCCCATTGCGCTAGGATGGGGAGCCGATGGAGAAGTCCGCAGTCCTATGGCAGTCGCCGCGATCGGGGGTTTTACGACTTCTACTTTACTCACATTAGTGGTCGTTCCCGTGATTTTTACTTATATCTATAATTTCTATCGTTGGTTGCGACAGCTAGGGCAAGGCCAGAAAAAACGTCAGCATCATCTAGCGCTTGTTGAGAAGCTTCATGAGTCACAAAAATAAGCTTTTCCACATTTAAATTGCGTTGTTTGAACACCAAGCTCATTCCATTCAAATTTGCTCCTTTGAACTTTGCCCCTTCCAGCTTTGCCCCTTCCAGGTTGACTTGGTTGAGGTCTGCTCCTTCCAGGTTAGCCTCTCTGAGGTTTGCGCCGTGGAAGTTTGCCCATTGAAGGTTGGCTTCACTTAGGTTGGCTCCTTTGAGGTTTGCTTCACTGAAATTAGCCCAGCGAAGGTCGGTTCGGTTGAGATTCGCTTGACTGAGGTTGGCTCGTTGGAAGTCCGCCTTGAGCAGGTTAGCCCGACTGAGGTTAACCTGACTGAGATTAGCTTCACTGAGGATGGCTTGGCACAGTTTGGCGTGACTGAGGTTAGCCTGACTGAGGTTCGCTTTGCGGAAATCTGCCCCTTCGAGCTTAGCTTCGCTCAGATCCGCCTGTTGCAAGTTTGCAGATGTACAATTCGCCCAGGGTAAATCCGTTCCACGCAGATTAGCTCCTTGCAATTCTGCCGATCGCAGGTCTGGCCAGACAATCGGATTTCTGTTCTTCCAGTCATTCCAGACAGCTACTCCTTGCTTGAGCATAAAGAGGTGTTGCTTGTTAGCCATACAATTCACCCCCCGCTTGAATCGTTATTGGGAATCGTAGACCCTTAGCTCTATCATAGAATTTTTTTGACAAAATTCAAGAAATATGTATATGCAAGAGTCTGCTTGAATGCTTGTAATGCTTGTCTACCTAGATTAGCGATCGCACATTGAGAAAATCCAGTTTTGCACAATTGAGTTGACGACTTCTGGTGCTTCATCTTGAGGACAATGACCCAAACCCTCTAGGGGAATAAAAGCTTTCACGGCTGGAAAATTCGCTAACTCCCGCCCCAATTCTATCGGTTCCCAGGGATCTTCTGTTCCCCAGAGAATCAGTGCCCGACAGGGGAGAATCGGGAGTAAGTCTTCTGGTAGCGGCCCTTGAGAGTATCGGGTAAAGGCGAGAAATACCGTCGCCGCCCCACGATCCATCGAAGGCTTCATGATAATATCAACAAGTTCGTCAGTAACTGCTTCCTGATGGCGATAGGCTTGTAGCAAAATATTACGCACAACCTTGGGTTTAGCAATTTGCTGGAAAAATAAATTCCCAATCCACTCGTTACCTAAAAGCCATTGTACGAAAGCTGCTCCGATGCTTCTATAAAATGGTAGTTCAGCGCGTTTGCGATCGTGAAGCAATCTGAGAGAACAGTTGATTAAAACAACTCCCAAAACCATGTTTGGGTTATCGACTGCTGCTTGCATAGCGACAAGGCAACCAATTGAATTCCCTAGCAAAAATGCGGGTTCTCCTACTATTTCCCGGCAAAAATCGGCGATCTGCTGTCCCCAGGTTTCAAAAGTGTAGTCAATCTCTACGCCAGGAGTGGGTTTAGCCGATCCTCCAAAACCAATCAAATCGATCGCGTAACAACGGCAAGTTTCTCCCAAAACAGGTAAATTTTTGCGCCAGTGTCCCCATGAAGCCCCAAAGCCATGTACAAAAACTACCGCAGGCCCCGTTTCTCCTACACTTTGATAGCAAATGGGAAAGCCTTTCCACATCCAGGTCTTAGGAGTAGCATTTAGGTTAGTCTGAGAAGTCGAAAATAATGACATTATCCAATCGAGCAAATGACTTTCTCTTTAAATTTTGTAATAATTTTTCACAAATTGCCAGGAAACATTATGATTTTTACTCACTTTATCATTGATAATTCTTGCCATTATTTATCTTTTTCAGCATTTCTTTTGGCAAAAATTCTGGCATTTCCCACGATAAGTTATCAAGATCTTTAAGGTTGACTGTTTTACCGGATTTATTGGGGATTAGCCGTAGCGCTATAGCGTTTCCAGGTTCGAGGCGATCGATGACCCTTGCGAGTACGAGTAAGCTGATGTGCATTTAATTTTGATAAACCCAATCTCTAAAAATTTTTCTGTAACTAGATTTTCCCTTTTTTAATTTTTAATTTTTAATTGCTTATTACCCCTCGGTCATTGCAAAAATTGGTAAATATTTGTGAAATCTACCTAAGTACAGGACAAAAATTGTAGTGCGTGAAGAAACTCAGAATGTTTCAAGTC
>CAYTUO010000390.1:0-4324 GCA_964441015.1 uncultured Pleurocapsa sp. | reverse complement strand
TCTGATCGGTCATATGCCGATGAAAATCTGTTTTCCTCCTTTAAAAGATAGAGACTGGCAAGTGATGACAGGATGCGATCCTAAAAATCGTTCGTGGTCGTATCATAATGGCGGAAATTGGCCCGTCTTACTTTGGTTATTAACAGTAGCATCCCTCAAAACCAATAGAGAAGAAATAGCTGATAAAGCCTTTGAAATTGCTGCTAATCGCTTGCAAAAAGATGATTGGGCAGAGTATTACGATGGCAGAAATGGAAGATTAATTGGTCGGGAAGCCAGAAAATATCAAACCTGGACAATTGCAGGATTTTTATTAGCAAAAGAGTTAATCAATAATCCCGAATATTTAACTTTAGTGAGCTTTAATTAGATATAGATATAGCGTTTCTCAGTCGAGTGAAGTACATTGATTTTGTTCCCTGTTAAGTGTTCCCTGACTTCTGAAAGAAGTCTATTGTAATCTTTGTCACAATTAACTAGCGATCCCTGTCACTGCATCAAACGAAAAAAACTCTCACAATAAAAACGATCCACTCTAACGTTAAGACAGGCATCCTATGACGCAAAATCTATCTACTTTGCCCTTAATGTATTTGGCGGCTGCTTTTTTTCCAGAAATGCTAGAAACTCCCGACTGGAATGATGCAACAAAGGGACAACCTTTGGCCCATCAGGATGAAACAGTTCGCGCCACTGTCGATCCTTTTAATGAGGATTATCCGCAAGATTCTAAATAACTTAAATACTCAATAACTTACCTAATCTTTCATGGAATAAAAATTCTTAAACCACCCTCGCTTCCAGAAGAAAAAGATTAAACCGCCTGCGATCGCCAGCATTAAAACCCAACAAACAAAATATCCCCATTTCCAATCGAGTTCTGGCATATACTTGTAGTTCATCCCATAAACGCCAGCAATGAAAGTCAGGGGAATAAAAATCGTGGAAATCACAGTTAAGAACTTCATCACCTCGTTCATTTTATTACTCATAGAAGACAGATAGATATCCATCAAACTTGAGGCAAGTTCTCGATAGGTTTCCACAATATCGAGCAGTTGAATGACGTGATCGTAACAGTCCCGCAGATAAATTTGTACGTCTCCACTAAGGAGTTTATTACTGCTGCGAATCAAGACATTCATCACATCTCTTAGAGGCCAAATCAGTCGGCGCAGTGCTAGCAATTCTCGCCGTACCGCATAGATTTCTTCTAGGATGTTGTTGGTAGGCGATCGCATGATTTTATCTTCTAATTCTTCAATGCGTTCCCCATAATCTTCCAAAACGGGAAAATATCCATCGATCAGGACATCCAAAAGTAGATACGCTAAATAATCTGCACCCGATTGCCGAACTCTACCCTGATGGGTGCGAATGCGATCGCGCACCGGATCGAAACAGTCTTCTAGTTCTTCTTCCTGAATGGTTAGCAGGTAATTTTTCCCTAAGACAAAGCTGACTTGTTCTGTCTCAAAGCCATCTTCCTCTGGTTTGGGCCGTATCATATGAGCGATGATCAGTAATTGCTGCTTATAGTCTTCTACTTTTGGTCGTTGAGGAACGTTAACCACATCTTCCAGCAGCAGAGGATGCAATTTAAAAATCTCGCCAACTTGCTTGAGGATTTTTTCAGATCCTAACCCTTGCAGATCCATCCAGGAAACGGTATTCGTTCCCAGATAGGGAATTAGGGCATTGGGCGTTAGATCGATCCTGCGAATGGCGTGTTTGTCATCGTAGTCGATTAAGACAATTCTCGATGGATTAGCATCCGGTTCAATGCTGAGAGTCCCAGGTTCGCTACCTGGTTCGTCGTAGAAATAGTCAAAATAGTCTTCTTCTTCCTCTTCCTCTTCTTCTTCTTTTTCCTCCAGTTCTTCTTCGAGAGTTGGCGAGATACCCAATTGGCGATCGCGATCGTGAAACTGCGTCATATTCCTACAAGACGATGGTTAACTTTATCCAACAGATTAGATTTTTTGTTGGCTATCAAAAAGAAAAGCGAATTTATTAACTTCAAATTATTACACCAGGCGATTTTCTGCGATTTTTCTAGGGCGATCACGACGGGAATCATTCGCAAAATTGGCAAGCAAGACCCCAGAATATAAGGAATTAAAGCTTATCAGCAGAGTCTAGCGATCGCTCGTTCGTATTGTTCGCCCAGTCGTTCCCAGGTATATTCGTTTTCGATTAACTCTCGTCCGTTGTGAGATAACGTTTCTCTCAGTTGAGCATCTTCAAACAAGCGACTAATTGCTTCTACATATTCTTCAACTCGATTGGCACGTAAGGCGCGTAAAGGCACGTTAGCACCATCGACGGCGATTCCTTCCAAACCGCGATCGCTGGCTACCACTGGCACCCCTGCCGCCATTGATTCTAGCGTTTTGAACTTCATGCCAAACCCCGTCCGTAAAGGAATAACTGCTACTGTCGCTTGATGTAAATATTCGGCAACGGAAGGAACGCGCCCGGTTACTGTAATTCCAGGAAGTTTGGCTAACGCTTGTACTTCTGGCGAAGGTTTGGAACCGACTAACGTTAGCGTGGCATCTGGGTATTTTTGTTGTAGTACGGGCCAAACTTCTACACTGAAAAAGCAAGCGGCATCGATATTGACAAAATAATCCAATCCGCCGACAAAGACTAAATTGCGTCCGCCAGGGTCAGCTTTTCGATAAGGGAAGGTTTCTAAATCGACTCCATTGGGAATCAGCAGGACTTCTGCTTCGGGTGCAAAAACTTTCATTTGCTGTTCGTCTTCGTCGGTGGTGACAACCACGCGGGAGAACTTGCGAACGGTGTTTTGTTCGTAACGTCGCAATAATGGCAGGTAAAGGCGATCGCGCAATTCGTTATCTGACGTTCCGGTTTCGAGTTGATTCTTGCAAGTCCGATAGACAGAACTATGAATATTAATTACCGTTCGTAGTTGTTTTTTCCACTCAGGACGCACGTAGATTTCATTGACGCTGTGTTCGCAGGTAATCGCGTCAAATTTTCCCGCCGCCACTGCTTGGTCAATCCATTTTTGAATTTCCTCAGAATAGAGAAAGAGAACATTAGGAGGAGTTCCTCTCTGCAAAAATTGACCAAATCGTTTTATTTTAGCTGCTATTCCTGATTTAACTGCTGTCGGACGGGGAAAGACAACCAATTCCTTGACATACTGACGCAATTCCTCTATCTCTCCATCAGTCACGTCTTCAGAACGTTGCGTAATCAATGTGACAGCATGATTATGAGTAAAAGTCTTGAGTAAATTGAAGGTTCTTCCTTGCGTTCCTCCCCTCGTTGGCGGATAAGGAAAAGTGGAACAAATCATTAGTATATTCATTATTCATTAGTCATTGAAGGCAGAAGGCTTTTATGCAGAGGGCAGAAGGGGGAGTGTGGGAGGTGTGGGGACAGTTACCAGTTACCAGTTACCAGTTACCAGTTATCAGTTATCAGTTATCAGTTATCAGTCACCAATCACCTTCTCACCAATCACCAATTATCAGTCACCAATCACCTTCTCACCAATCACCAGTCACCGATTACTGATTCTCGCTTCTACCATCATGCGGACGATATCTTGCATTTTATACTGGGCTTGCCATCCTAACTTTTTTTTGGCTTTGGCAGGGTTGCCGCGACTGATTGCTAGATCGGTAGGTCGCAATAAACTAGAATCTGTAACGACATGCTCGTGCCAGTTTAATCCAACAGCAGCAAACGCTTGGGCAACAAATTCTTCTAAGGAGTAACTTTCTCCCGTCGCGATCGCGTAATCGTCGGGGGTTTCTTGCTGTAACATTAGATACATTGCCTCTACATATTCCGGTGCCCATCCCCAATCGCGCACGATACTTAAATTACCGAGATGAAGTTGTTGGGAACTCCCTTGAGCGATTTGACAAGCAGCAGCAACAATTTTTTGCGTGACGAAGCGCTGGGGACGCAAAGGCGATTCGTGGTTAAAAAGAATGCCAGAACAAGCAAATAACCCATAAGCTTCCCGATAATTGGCAACTTCCCAAAAAGCCGCCGCTTTCGCCACAGCATAGGGACTTCTGGGACGAAACGGAGTCATTTCATCCGCCGCGCGATCGCCAATATCGCCAAAACATTCGCTCGACCCTGCATTGTAAAATCTAATTGGCGCACCTGTAAAACGAATTGCTTCTAAAAGATTCAAAGTTCCCGTCGCAATACTTTCTAAAGTTTCGACGGGTTGTTCAAAAGATAAACCTACCGAACTTTGTCCGGCTAAGTTGTATACTTCATCTGGCTCGATTTTCATCAGTACTTGCAAAACGCTGCGAAAATCGTTAGA
>CAYTUO010000389.1:0-4348 GCA_964441015.1 uncultured Pleurocapsa sp. | reverse complement strand
TATGCTCATTCTGTTCCCAGTATTGTTTGGATTGGCTTACCTGCTGTGGAATGTGAACCATTTTGTTGCCTTGATGGTTTTGTTTATTGGGATTTCTGCCGATCTTTTGGGAGGATTTGAGCTTCTCGATCGCGCATTGAGTCACGCCTAAATCCCTTTTCAATTCCTGACACTACAACCTTGACACTCGCTTTTACTGTCAACAGGAGGAGCGTTGAATGAAGCGAATTTTTATATTCATTGTCGTTGTATTCTTGTTGTTTTCCCTCACCACAACTGAAGGTATGGCACAAGGTAGAATGTCTGGTCAAGCATCTGGGTGTTGCGGAAGTGGGGGTCATGGAGGCGGGGAGCGCGGATGTTGTCACCAAATTGTCAGCGACTACGAACCCGGTTGCCAGGGATATTATTCTCGTCCCAGAGCGAGGGAGTATGAACCTGGTTGGTTAGAGCCTGAGATTTACCGTCCAGTTGCTCTCGAAACCGTTAGCGGTGAAGTAATCGATGTTTATCAGATGACAGCCAGACGGGGACGGGGATATGGGTTGCACCTGCTCTTGAGAACGAGCGATCGAACGATCGATGTGCATTTAGGTCCAACACGCTATCTCGAAAACGAAGATTTCAGAATTGAACGGGGGAGTTCTCTAGAAGTTAAAGGCGAACAGATTCCCACAGAAGGACTGCCAGCCATGACCGCTTTTGAAGTCAAGCAGGGGGATGATGTCCTGGCACTGCGGGATGAGGATGGTACGCCCCTATGGAGAGGATAGCGATCGGCGATGAATAATAAGCTGCGTAGCAGCTTATTAATATAATCATAAGTTAAGTAACTCAACTATTATATACTACGTAGGGAGGTAATAATACAGGGTCGAGGACAGAAGTAATATAAGAATAGCTAGTTTTACCAACTTTTATTTCGATAAGTTGAGAACTCGCTCTCGTAATCCTAGCTGCTTATAATATGTTTGTTGAGTAAAGATAGCTGGAGTTAATAAAGCTTTTAATTGCTGAGAAATCGCCTCATTATCTATAGTAGGGGCATTATGTTTGTGCGTGTGGTCGGAGTTTTGTTTTTGTCGCGATCGCATGGCGGTAGACCAAACTTTTCATTACCTCATTTAATCCTTGAATTTACATAACAACGTTGCCCACTGCTGACAAAATTATTCGGTTGTAACACTCTTGTTTTTGAAGAAGATTAGCCCTGTCTAAAATTTATTTGATGGAGACTAGAATAGCTAATTAATGAAGATTTCCACGGCTAGAAAGGCAATAATTTCGTTATTTGAATGACCGATCCAATACGAGTGTATGGTTATCATGGGACGAGTAGGGCAGCGGCTTTAACCATCCTCAGTGACGGATTTCGCCATAGCGATAACGATTATGATTGGTTGGGGACGGGAGTATACTTTTTCCAAGACGCACCCCGAAGAGCCATGCAATGGGCAACCGAGCAACATCCCAACAATCCGGCTGTTATCCGTTCGCTAATCCGTTTAGAAAACTGCATAGATTTACTCGATATCAATTGGTTTCCTATCATTAAAGAAGCCTATAGTTTTTTTGTTGACGAATATAGAAGAACCAATCGACCTCTACCTCGTCAAAACCCAGAGCGCTCGAAAGCTCATCGTCTAGACTGTGCCTATCTTAATTACGTCATTAAAGAAATTTTAGAGCCGCAAGGACAAAGAATTGATGCTATTCGAGCCGTTTTTGTCGAAGGGGAGCGCGTTTTTCCAAATTCTGCAATTTTTGACCTCGCTCACGTACAGATTGCCGTCCGCGAACTGTCTTTAATTGAAGAATTTTATTTAATAGAAGTATAAGGAGGAATGTTATCGTGGTAGATCCTAAAAAAGCGGAGGAACTAATTCGCAAGCATTTTAGTTCCTTAACAACCGAACAATTTTTGAAAAATCTAGAGAGATCTTGTCCAGAAGTTTTTGAAGAGGAAGAAGAAATTGCTCTCCATCCCGTTTCAGTAACTCCTCAAGAAAAACAATCATTAGAGAAACTTGAATAAGAAATCGAGTCGCTTAATTACTTTTGATAAATATCAATTTACTACTAACAGAGACGAACCACTGACCGCTAAGTTCACCCTGCGAGTCACGCCAAAAATGTTGAGTGAGTTGGAAGCGATAGATAATTGGCGGGAATTTGTTAGGGATGCGATCGCACTTCTACCCCCCTGAACGGTTACTTAAAAACAAAGGAAATGCTGTTTATTAAATTTAGCTGCGTAGCAGCTTAAGGCAGCCATGAGCGATCGCCCTTCGACCACTTCACCTTGCCATTAGGCTTTCTGTGACACTGGCGTATAGTTTTCTCGTGACATGAGGGATGGCTGGGGTCTTTCCAGTCAAAGCGGCTCACCCACTGAGATTGGGAGTAGTAATATCGAGTTTCTGTTGCGTGGGAAGGAACTCCTTTCTCGACTAGCCAGGGCGGGACTTGATTCGCCTTGGGCTTTGGTTGGTCAGTTGGGGGTTTTGGCAGATGAGCCAGTTCGATATTTTCTGACGGCAGTGGGATGGATTTAGGGGGTTTCGATTGTTGCTTCTGCCGGATGGGGCGAATGGGTTCATAATTATTTCTTTCCTGCTCAAAGGCAAAGATGGGGCGACCATCACTCGCATCTTTAATATACTTCCAGCCCCTTGGTTCTTCTCCTGGAGCGGTTCTGCCACAGACAACCGCCTCTCCATTTTCTGCCATATAACACCAGTCCGGTTTTTGACAAAGTGGGCAGGGATTAGATTTAGTAACTTGTTTCCAATGGGTTTGATTACTTGATGTGACAACCATTGCTTTTCCTCCATTTGTGGTGATCGCGATTCGGAAAATCCCTGTAGTGGCGAAGTTTTGCTGTTGAGAGATCGGCAAAAAGTTGCCGACAGGGATTGTCAGCTTTTCTAGTGTCGATTCGGTTGAAACTTGTTTGTCCTCGTTATTCCCCGATGAGCCTTTGTCTTACCCCAGTGCGGGCTGCATATTGCCGATCTAACTCTGGTAAAATCTCTCTTGGTAATTTCTGAGATTTAACTAAAGTTGGCTCAGTTAACCATTGCTCGTCAGATATGCCAATAGATTCGAGCCAATAACGACAAGCTTTGGTGTTGGAACCGAAGCCATAGCGTTTAGCGAGGTAGGTAATGCCCACGCCGTCAAAAGACGCGATCGCCCTTCCTCGGTTATCGACAGTCACGACAGTTTCGACTCGTTCGGTTTTGGTGATGACCGCATCAGGCTTGCCGAGGATAAGAGCGACCATCTCTCTTCCGTGCAAGGTAGTAATCGCGCTAGTTGTGGCGAGTAATCGCTCTTGGGTTTTGGCTAGCTCTAGAGAGAGTTTGAGGCGTTCGATTTCTTGAGTTTGTGCGGGGATGGTTTCTTGGATGACTTTCTTGGCTTTATCAAAAGCGATTGATAGAGCTAATTTACAGTTAACGACTTGCTCTGTATTTCGGCTGAGAGTCATGATAAAAGTAGCTTGTGACTCGGTAAGCCAAGCAAATCGCTCTTCATAAGTTCCTCCCTGTGGGCGTTTTACCACACGCGCTTCAAACGCGACTGGTTGCATCGAAAGATTGGATGCCATGACGGGATTGTATTTTTCAATCGTGGCTAAAAAGTTCTTGTGTTGAATGCCTAATTCCAAGGCGATTAAACGAGAATCGGCGACAAGAACACCATTTCGGTCTTGAACTGATAGATTAGACATACTGTTACTTGATGGTTAAACGTTTGGGAACAGTGAGAGCGATCGCAGTTTCTCTTGGCGGAGGCGCGGTCGCTTGCTTTTCAAAAAAACTGGTGAAAGTTTTAACAGCTATTTCTATTTGAGAAACAAGCTGGAGAATTAAGCAGCATTTTTCTTTTCCTTTTTAGATTTCTGTGTGCGTTTCTCTGCCCACCATTGTTTCATTCGCTCGGATTTTTGCTGTCGTCGTTTTTCTCTAGCTAATCGATTTTGCTCCTCAATGTCATCTTTAAAACGCTTAAATAAATCGCCAGGTTCGCATTTAAGTACCTCACAGAGTTGATCTAGAACATCCAACTTAACTGAAGTAGCTGTGTACTCCAAATACTGAATTCCTCCCAGTGACATCCCCATCGCTAGCGCTAATTCCTCTTGGGTCATACCTCTCTGGGTTCTAATTTCAGCCAGCATTAACTTCACGGTCATTTTTTGAACTCTTCCCTTAGTTTAACCTAAAACTTCTATATAAAGAAAATCTTTGCCTAGAAACTCTTGACAAACATAGAAGTTCTAGGTATTATTAAAGCATGAGGAAAACAACCGCCTCATAGCGAAGAAATCCAGGGTTGTCTA
>CAYTUO010000388.1:0-4364 GCA_964441015.1 uncultured Pleurocapsa sp. | reverse complement strand
CAGTCATAGGCTATCATTAACAGATCTGGAGCCGCCAACCCGCCGTTATGAGAGCCAATCAATAGTACTTTTCCTTCTTTGGGAATGTGTTCCCAGCCATCGGTTTGCACCCGAAAATAATACTGATACAACCATCCATAAAAGGGCAATAACTTCTCGATCGTCTGGGGATGGCGCTCCTCAAGAGACAGCCCCGTCAGAGTGTTGGCTGGAGCCAAGGAAGCTTTTAGATATAAGTCGGCTAAGGTTCGAGTAGCTTGTATGAGTTCCCCTAGATTCTGTAATAAATTGACGACCACATGAGACACAGATATAGTTTTGTTTTAGAATCATACCTAAATTCAGCAACGCCCAAGGTGAGACGGGGAATCAAAAGCGAGTAACCATATTTAGTGTGTCTACTTTTGGCATTTACGCTATATGTAGCGCCTTGGCTGCGATCACGACTATAATGTATTACAAGCAAGTGACAATCAGGGCATTCTATCCTGGCACTTGCGACAGCAATCTACGTCCCCAATAAGATTAAGATTTATTCAATGTTCATTTAAAAAAACCTTAAAGCTAGTAGCAAACGAGGATTCAACGTTGAGTATTTTGTGGCTAACCTTAACCAGTTTTGCGAGTTGGTTCCTCAGTACTGTAGCTGGAGGCGGCACTCCCTTACTATTAGTCCCTGTAATTAGCTTTTTTCTGGGAGCAGAAGCCGTACCGCCAGTACTGACAATTGGAATGTTGCTCGGACACCCTCAACGAGTTTTTCTCTACTGGAAAGATATCGATTGGCTCCTGATGTGGTGGTACTTGCCGGGTGCAGCGATCGGAGCGATTTTAGGAGCTTTTGTTTTTACTCAAATTCAGCTTGAGTGGTTACCCATACTTTTAGCCGTATTTTTAATTATTTCTGCTTTTGGCAACAGCCTTGAGCCAAAAAATCCCTCTTTTTCCGTGCGAGCCTGGTATTTTCTCCCGGCTGGCTTAATTTTTGCCTTTCTGTCAGGACTTGTTGGCAGTACGGGCCCTTTGTTGAATCCCTTATACCTCAGCTATGGATTAGTCAAAGAACGGATGATTGCCACAAAATCGGCTCATTTGCTCGTCGTGCATTTCATAAAAATGATAACTTATGCAGTTTGCGGAGCCGTGACTCTCAATAATTTAGGGTTTGGTTTAATATTGGGGATAGCCGCTTTACCGGGCAATTGGCTCGGTCAGATAGTCCTGAAAAAACTGACTCAGCAGCAATTCCAACAGTTAGCAGTTGCCTTTATCGCCTGTAGCGGAATCCTGATTCTGGGAAATGAAATTTTTCTAATGCTAGGTAAATTCTCATTCAAGTTTTAACGATCGCGGAACGATCCCCTATTAGTCAGTGTCTTGGTACCGAAATACGATAAAGTAAGTCAAGGGCACGCACAACGTTCGTCAAACCAAAAAAGCTTTAACATCAAAGGAGAAAATAGTATGCTAACCCTCAAAATTGCTGTTAATATTGTCGTCATTTTCTTTATTGCCTTGTTCGTTTTCGGCTTTCTCTCAAGCGATCCAACTCGCAGCCCAGGACGTAAGGATTTAGAGTAACAAATCTGCGTGTGGTAACGTAGGTGAGTAGGACGATGGGAGCGAGATCGGTCTTGTCTTGCTCCTCCTCTATTCAGTCAAGCTGAGGTTCGCTCGTTACTTGAGTTAAGCCTAATTGTTGCCCAAATGTCTCCATTTATTCCGCCCAATAATCCTCCTGCTCTCATTGAGCCGATCGCCCCGGAAAAAGTCGGCAATTCCCTACAAGAGCGCTGCAATCGTTGCAGCGATTCTGTTGATTTGCTCGCACAAGCAACGGACATTAGTCAAGGCAAGCCAATTCCGACTGACGCTCATCCTGACTCGAATTCGACCCTATCTTCCTCACTCCCTCCCCTCCAACCCCATCGACCGCTTGCAAAACCAAGAGAAGCCACCCCAGAGGTGGTTGAATTTTATTACGCCGATCCCAAAGAGGTTGCTGTACCTCCGTTGCCCAATACGGTTGATTCAACCCAAAAGAGCGCACAATCGTTAGGGCACTCGATTTCTATCGGTCACGAGACTTCCGCTCCTAGCCAAGCTCAGGTGGTCAAAGGGTTAGCTGAGATCCGTCTCACAGGCGATCCTCAAGTTAACAAGGTTCTCGTGACGCGACAAAGAGGCGGAGCCATTCGAGAGTTTCAACTGACGATCGCTCAAGAATCTGTCTCGCAAACGGAAACATCTCCCAACTCAACGGCCCAGCCAGCGCCTGTCAATGTCGTCGAAGTGATCGCCGATCGCCAAGAATACGACTCGCAGGGACAAATCATTACGGCGACGGGAAATGTAGAAATTCGCTTTACCAACGGCGTTTTGGTTGCCGATCGCGTGCAGGTGAATTTGCCCGATCGCGTAGCTGTTGCCCAAGGAGAAGTCATTCTGACGCGCGGCGATCAGGTGCTGCGGGGAGAGCGATTTGAGTATTATTTCGTGCAAGATAGCGGAGTCATTCTCAACGCCAATGGCGAAATTTATCAACCGACAACCGGCAGAGATCTTTCTCCCACCTTACCGACAGATGTTGGCTCAGACATCACTTCCAACCAAACCTTAAGCGATCGCTTGGCACTCAATCAACCCCTCCAGCGCGTCACCACAGCAGAAGGCTATCGTTTTGTGGTTGGCAACCTCAGAGACCTGACGTTAGTCGAACAGCAAAGCGGCGCACCCAGGACTAGCGTAGGAGGAAGAATTAATCGCGTTCGTTTCCAAGCTGATCGCGTTGACTTCGAGTCCGATAGCTGGACGGCGACTAACGTGCGCTTGACCAACGATCCCTTCTCGCCTCCAGAATTAGAATTGCGGGCGGAAACAGCCACTTACAGAAATATTGCTCCCTTAGTCGATGAATTGACGCTAACTGATTCCCGCATCGTTTTCGACCAATCGTTTTCTGTGCCAACCTTTCAAGACCGATTGGTCTTCGATCGCCGTTCCCGCCAACCCGGACTCTTTTCTATTGGCTACGATGGTACCGACAGAGGCGGCCTTTATCTCGAAAGAGGTTTCAACATCATCGAGACGGAGAAGGTTAGTTTGAGAGTGAAACCTCAGTACTTATTGCAGAGAGTCATTTTACCCGATACCTTTGCCACAGATGACGACATCGACGAAGATGTAGGCGTTTTCAGCCCTTCAGCCTTTGGGTTAGTCGCCAATTTCGAGATCAACTTTAGCGAACGAACTACGTTTCAAGGGGCTGCCTCTTTCTCCAGTCTCGATTTCGAGAAGATTTCCGGCAATCTACGCGCTAGAGTGCAACTTCAGCAAAAGATAGGCGATCTCAATCATCCCTATGACCTGCGTTTAGCTTATAACTATCGCGATCGTCTGTTTAATGGCTCTCTTGGGTTTCAGACAGTCAATAGCAGTATCGGTGCCATTGTCGTGTCTCCCACCATTCCCCTGGGAGATACGGGGGTGAATCTCAGTTATCAGGCATCGATCGAGCATATTGAAGCTTCCACCGACCGTCAAGATTTACTCGAAAGCGATCACAAAGACGATCTCATCGACCTCACACGCTATCAGGGAGCCGCTTCTATCAGTCGAGGCTTTATGCTCTGGCAAGGTGAAGCCCTTCCCCCCACTTCAGAAGAAGGTTTGCGCTATACGCCGACTCCCGTACAACCCTATTTACAACTTACTACAGGACTCACTGGAGTGGCCAGCTATTATAGTAGCGGCGATTCTCAACCTTCGCTGACGGGTAGTGTTGGCATTTTAGGTCAATTGGGTCATTTTTCTCGTCCTTTTCTGGACTATACGGGCTTTAATATTACCTACAGTCAAGGACTTCGCGGTGATGCTTCCCCATTTTTGTTTGATCGCTTCGTCGATACCAAAACGTTGACCTGGGGCATTACTCAACAAATCTACGGCCCGATCCGAGTAGGCGTACAGAGTTCGCTGAGTTTGAACGATAGCGAGGAGATTAGCACTGACTACTTCATCGAATTTAGCCGCCGTACCTACAATATTCTCCTGCGCTACAATCCTGTCTTGGAAATTGGCTCGATTAATCTCAGAATTAGCGATTTTAACTGGAGTGGCAATCCGGGGACTTTGGATGGAACTGACATTCGTCCGGTAATCAGAGGGGTAACGAGGTGATATCAGTCATCAGATTTTGGATTTTGGATTTTGGATTTTGGATTAATTTTTCTTCTGCTCCCAATCACCAATCACCAATCACCAAGGTAGTGCGAGCATCTTGCTCGGCTTTAGGGGTTCGCTCTTAAACTAAGCTGGTCAACATCTAGTTTGCTGGTTGAGAGAAGGCAGCTATGCTGGAGGCA
>CAYTUO010000387.1:0-4371 GCA_964441015.1 uncultured Pleurocapsa sp. | reverse complement strand
TAAAACCAAGAGAAGCCCACGCCGTCGCGTAGCGCGGCGTTGGGAGTACATCACATGACTTCTACTTCGCCTTCTCGAAAATGAGCTTTAAAGGTTTTTTCAAACCGAACTAAAATCGGAAGGTTGGCGCTGACGGGTCTTCCTTGCCAGTTGGTAACGATATCGATAATTTCTCCCTCCATGCCTTTGAGATCCAAAGGTTGGTTTTTATTTTTTGGATGATGATAGACTACAACAGAATTAATAACGCGGACGCGATCACCAACTTTCATCGTTTGTTCTCTCTCTTTTTAGCTCGGCTCAAACGCCTAATCGAGCAGTTTCAAATAACCTTATTATTTTTGCATAGGAGCGTACCTTCCTGAATTCTCCAGTAGTGCTAACAATGTAACCGCTCGCTCCAAGCTTATTTAAGCAAAGTTTGCTCCATTTTGCTGGATGTCGAACAAGCTTCCAACGTTTCCCGTTCTTGCGGATGGCTGACTAAGTAATCGCCTAACCACTGACATCCTTGCTTGAGCAGTCGTTCCAATCTCACTAATTCTTCTTCGACTTGCCAAATTCTAATCGTGCCATCCCTAGAAACGGTCACCACCTGTTGAGCGACTTTTTGAGAGGAGGGCGAGCGATCGGCACTAAAATCGATTCCGTAGAGCGAGTCTGAATGTCCTTTAAACTCTGTCCTGAGATTTCCT
This sequence comes from uncultured Pleurocapsa sp., assembly GCA_964441015.1. GTDB lineage: Bacteria > Cyanobacteriota > Cyanobacteriia > Cyanobacteriales > Microcystaceae > Hydrococcus. The sequence continues at coordinate 3,676 of CAYTUO010000387.1, read as the reverse complement.
TGTAAATCCCACAGTCTAGCCGTTCCATCGCTTGAAGCTGTAGCTACTCGCTGTCCGTCGCGACTAAAACTGACGCTGTAAACTGGAAAAGGATCGCCCTTCAAATCAGCGAGAAGATTTCCTTTCAAGTCCCATAGCTTAGCCGTTCCATCTCTGGAGGCAGTGGCAATAGTTCGTCCGTCGGGACTAAAAGTCGCTCGATAAATTAAATCCTGATGTCCGCGAAATTCTGCTAATAGCTTGCCCTGAAAATTCCATAGCTTAGCCGTTCCATCTCTGGAGGTAGTGACTATCTGTTGTCCGACTTCTGGGGAGAGGGTGAGGCGGACGGGACTGAAACTGACGCTGTAGATTGCTTCCTGATGCGCTTTAAAGGCGACGACTTTCTCAGGTTGCTTGCCTTCTAAATCCCATAACCAGACATCGCCATCTCTGGAGGCGATCGCCAATAAATGTCCGTTAGGACTAAAATTGACGCTATAGATGGGAACGGGATGGACTTTTAACTCTACTAAGGCTTCCCCTTTAAGGTTCCAAATTTTGACGATGCCACTGTTGGAAGCCGTAGCAATTCGCTGACCGTCTGGGCTAAAACTAATACTGTAGATTTGGTCGCGATGAGCTTTGAACTCATATCTGAGATTGCCTTGTAGATCTTGCAAATAGACCATGCCATCTTTTGAGGCGATCGCGATTAACTGTCTGTCTGGGCTAAAATCAACGCTGGCGACGTTATTTTGTAAGCCCTTGTACTCTCTGATGGGGTTTCTGTTGACTTTCCATAACTTGACCGTACTGTCGCTAGAGGCAGTCGCTATTTCTTTTCCATCCGCACGAAACGCCACATCATAGACAGGTTCTTGATGTCCTTTGAGCGTTGCCAAGTTCTCGCCTTGAGCGTCCCACACTTTAACGGTTCCATCGCTGGAAGCTGTTGCTATCCATTCTCCGTTGGGACTAAAAGCAACGCTATTGACTAACTCTTGATGTCCCTTCAACGTCAACCGGAGATGGCCTTGTAAATCCCAGATCTTAGCGGTACCATCTCTAGCGGCGGCAGCTAATCGTTGCCCATCAGGACTAAAGCTGACGCTGTAGAAGGCATTGCCACCATCTTGCAACATTGCCAATGGTTTGCCCTGCAAGTCCCACAACCGAACCTTACCATCTCTGGAGGCAGTGGCTAATCGCTTCCCGTCTGGACTAAAACTCACATCATCGACAGATTTTTGGTGTCCGACAAATAGGGCTAGCTGGTTGCCTTGTAAATCCCACAGTCTAGCTGTTTCGTCCCTAGAAGCTGTAGCGATTCTTTTTCCGTCGGGACTAAAACTGACGCTGTAAACAGAATTTTTATGTCCTTTGAAAGTAGCGAGTTCTTTTCCTTGCAAATTCCACAGCTTGACCGTACTGTCTTTAGAAGCGGTGGCGATAATTTGCCCGTCGGGACTGAAGCTGACGCTATAGACATCTCCTGTATGTCCTGGCAAGGTAACCCGTTCCTTGCCTTGTACGTCCCACAATCTCGCCGTTCCATCCCTAGAAGCTGTGGCAATCCATTGGCTATCGGGACTGAAGCTGACGCTGTTGACTGTCTCTTGATGCCCTTCTAGTTGATTTTTTTCTTGAATATTATCGAGAATTTGTTGTAGAGCCAGGATGGGACTGGTAGCAGGGTAGTCTTGCAGGAGGCGATTATCTTTTTGAATGAGGCTTTTCAATTCAATTCCTGCTTTCATGGCCGAGATCAAGGCTTCAATTTGCTCGAACTCAAACTGCCGCCAAGCACTGTCTCCTATTCGTTGCAGTTGGGTGCCGATGCGAGCTTCTCGCTGTTTGTTGAAGGCGTAAATGGCCGTCAAGAGCGCGATCGCCGAGCCGACTAGAGAAATGACTAAAATGGCATAACCAATTCGGATCGTGCGTTTGGCTTTTTCATTAGCATCGGTCAAAATTTTGTTCGCTTTTTGTTCGGATTCTAATTGGAGTTCGGCTTCTCGTTTATCTAAATTTTGGCTGGCCGTCAAAAATTGATAGTCAATATTACTCAGACTTTTGCCCACCGCCCAAGCGAGCGCATCTTTTAGTGCCTGTCCTCGCAACAGGCGAGATTCATCTTGATATTGGGAGACTTGCCAGGCAAGAATCGCTTCGGAATAAGGGCGTAGCTTTTCTAATTGTCTGTCTAGCCAATGACGCTCAAAAACCGCTTGATAGATCAGATTGTAGGCCCGTAGTTGGCTATCGCGTTTGACGACTAATCCAGATAGGCGCAATTCGCTCTGTTCGGGGCTGTCATCGGTTTCAATAGAGCCTTGTTGCAAGATTTGCTGATAGAGTCCCAGGAGTCGTCCGGCACGTTGCTCGTTTCTCAGGAGGCGATCGCGTATCGTTTTGAGATGAACGGGTTCGTCCTGGGATTCCCAATTTTCAATAATTCGCTCTCGGACTAATTTTTCGACGATTTCTGCCTCACCCCCCCCAGGAATGGGGCGAACGCTCGCCCCAATCAGTTGACAGAGCTTTTGCACCAGAAAGGGTTGCCCTCCCGTCCAATGCAGGACTTCTTGCAAAACCACGTGAGGGCGATCGGCGATGTTGTTTAATCCTTGCTCTAGGGGTTGAACCTCTTCTTCTGTAAAACCTGTCAGTTCGATCGCTACCCCGATATTAAATGACGTTTGGGTTTTCTCGCGAATTAAATCCGAAGGCGTTGCTACGCCAAATAAAGCAAAACTCAGGCGATTGTATTGGGGATTTTCAGCCCGTTGATTGTAGCAAAAGCGAATGAGAGCAAAAAAATCGTCAAGGGAGAAATTGAGACTGAGAACTTTATCAATTTCATCTATAAAAATCAAGATTTTTTTGCCCTGACAGTTGACTAACAGGACTTCTTCAATAAACTGCCCCAATTTTTGCACGGGAGGAAGTTCTTCTCGTTCTCGCAACCAAGCTTTTAAATTGAGCTTTCCAGTCAGGTTAAACCCTAAAAATAGCTGAGTGATAATGCCGCTATACCACTGCTGCAAGCTCACATCACTTCCCAAGCTAGTCAGATCGATCGAGGCGCAACTCATCCCTTCAGCCTGAAGTTGATGCATGGCCCGCACTCGCAGGCTAGACTTGCCCATTTGCCTGCAATTGAAGACATAGCAAAATTTCCCCACTCTGAGGGCTTCTATCAGTTCGCGATCGGCTTTTCGTTCTACATAGGTAGGATGATCGAAGGCTAGACTTCCACCAACTTTGTATAAGGATAGGGAACCAACAGCATAAAATTTCGCCGAGAAGTCATGCATGGGCTACAAAAAGGACGACAAAGCCATCGCACACATCTAGCTTATCTTAAGGTGCCGAGTCAATAGCTTGACTGACAATTTGCTTGACTATTTTAATGAGTTCGCGCCAAGAGACATCTTTTTGAGAGATTTCGCTCTGATACATCCACAGCCAATCTAATAGTTCTTGCAGGGCTTCTTTAGCTTCCTGGATTTCTTTCTCCTCTGGTGACAGAAGCGGAGTTGAAAATCTGGCAGGATCTTTGGCAACAACTTCTAGGGCTTCGCGAACAGTAGCAGTAATCTGCTCTTGGAACTCTTTTTGACCTCGTTGTTTTTGCCAAGATAAGCCCTCTTCGCTAGAAGCATAGAGGGAGGGTAAACGATTGAGGGCATAA
>CAYTUO010000386.1:0-4375 GCA_964441015.1 uncultured Pleurocapsa sp. | reverse complement strand
ATCGTCTTCCGAGAGTTCGTCCAAACCCAGAATCGCAATGATATCCTGCAGTTCCTTATAACGCTGTAGCGTAGCTTGTATCGCACGCGCAGTACCGTAGTGATCTTCGCCGACGATTCCAGGCTGCAACATGGTGCTGGTAGAATCGAGGGGATCGACTGCGGGGTAAATTCCCTTAGCAGCTAGTCCGCGAGACAATACGGTAGTCCCGTCCAGGTGAGCGAAGGTAGTCGCAGGAGCGGGGTCGGTCAAGTCATCAGCAGGGACGTAGACCGCCTGGATCGAGGTAATCGAACCTTCCTTAGTAGAAGTAATGCGCTCTTGCAAGTCTCCTACGTCCGTTCCCAAAGTGGGCTGATATCCTACCGCAGAAGGCATACGACCCAAGAGAGCGGATACTTCAGAACCCGCTTGAACGAAGCGGAAAATGTTGTCAATAAAAAGCAATACGTCTTGCTTGTTGACATCGCGGAAATATTCAGCCATTGTTAGGGCTGACAGTCCGACGCGCATTCTCGCTCCTGGCGGTTCGTTCATCTGTCCGTAGACCAGAGCAATTTTCGATTCGCTGGGGTTATCGGGGTTGATAACCTTAGATTCGATCATTTCGTTATAAAGGTCATTTCCCTCGCGGGTGCGTTCGCCCACACCGCCAAACACGGATACGCCGCCGTGTTGAATGGCGATGTTGTTGATCAACTCCATCATGATGACGGTTTTGCCCACGCCAGCACCACCAAATAGACCGATTTTGCCTCCTTGGCGATAGGGAGTGAGCAAGTCAATCACCTTAATGCCAGTCTCAAAGACTTTGGGCTTCGTTTCTAGGTCGGTAAATTTAGGAGCAGGTCGGTGAATTGGGGAAGTTTCGGTGATTTCAACGGGGCCTTTTTCATCGACGGGTTCGCCTAAAACGTTGAAAATTCGACCTAGAGTACATTTGCCGACAGGAACGCTAATGGGGGCACCCGTATCAAGAATGTCCATCCCCCGTACCAAGCCGTCAGTGCTGCTCATGGCAACGGCGCGGACTTGGTTATCGCCCAGTAATTGCTGGACTTCGCAAGTAACGGAAACGTCTTGTCCTGCTGAATTTTTCCCTTGGATTTTTAGAGCGCTGTAAATCCGAGGAAGCTTGCCGCTAGGAAATTCGGCATCAACGACCGGACCGATAATTTGGGTTATTTTGCCAATGATTTTTTCTGTTGTGGCTACCATGCTTCTGTCTATTTGGTGGTTAGCTTAATAATTCAGCCTATGGGCGAAATTTTAAAGAAATGTGAAATTTGCCATCTCTTAGATTATCACTTCTAGGGATCGTAGAGTAAGCTAACCTACCTTTGAGACTTTTCAGAGGCGCGATCGCGTCGAAGATTCTGGCAAAACTTAATTATTGGGAGACGACTTTGCGGGGCGGGATTAGTTCTTTCTCTGCTAAATACTCGTGAACTTCCAAAGGCTTGAGTTTGCACAAATCTTTCGCTAACTCGCGAATCTTGAGAGATTTGGGAAGGTGCGGCGCGATCGCGTCTCGTAGAAAGCCTAAAATTTGAGGTTCGGCTACTAAAATCAGATGATTGGCCTGAGAAGATTGAGTCAATTGAACGATTTTATTGACAATCTCTTTGGCAAAGCTGCGTTCAAATTCATCCATATGATTTTGACGATGGTCGTCATAGCCATGAGCTTGACCTGCTACACCCCGATTGCGCCCCGTCTTAGTATTTGACCAGAGATCTTTCCCTTGCATTTCTTTGGCTGTATTGGAGAGATGCTCTCTTTCTACTAAGTTAGGGCCCGACTGATATTCTGGTACTTCTGCCTGCTCTAGCGTGAAACAGCGGGCTTTAGTGCCATCAATAACAGCAACAACTGATTGATTCATATCGACTTTGAATACATTTCTTCTAGAGAGTCTTCATCTTAACAATAGACCGGTGTATCCCAGGGCACTTTGGAATAAAGCTTAAGATTCTATCAAACTTAAATAAAATTTACATAGAGCTTTACATTAGACTTCTTGCAGAACTAGGGGAAAGGGAAAAGGGAAAGGGAGTAACCGTGCAAGCTTAAGCAGTTAAGCCAGATAAGGCTCTTCTAATCTGGTAAATAATTGGGGTTGAGAACATCTTCAAGAGCAAACGGCGGTGAGTCAGGAAAAATCTCCAAGGGTAATTGATATTTCTGTAAAGCATCTTTTCTAGCTTTTTGATAGCAGTCAAAAAAGAGATCGGCTAGAAGCGATCTGAGGCTAGGACTATCTTCAAGTGACAGTTCAATTTGCCTTCTAGTTTCTACAACCGTGTTTCTCCACCCACGATCGTTATAAGCTTTTTCAGCTTCCCAATACTGGAGCTTGAGAAGATGTTCAATCAGCGTTATCAATCGGCTTTTTAGTTCCTTTTTCTCGCTCCTCCCCATTGCTTCTATTTCTTCAATCAAATTCTCTAAATCTAATTGATTAAATTTTCCTTCTCGTAACAAACGGGCTGTAGTTTTTATCCACAGATAAAAGTCTTGGTCATAAAGAGTTTTAGTTGTTTGAGCCTTCATAAAACTTTCTCCAGATTACAGACAAGGGGAACAAAGAAGTAATCCTCTCTCCCTCGTCTTCTTCTTAACTTAACTTAACTTAGAGAGTAGCGATCGCTAAATGCTCGACTTTGGTGCCTAAGAGCGTGAGAAATTCTGCCAGCCAGCGAGGATGAGCGGGCCAAGCGGGAGCCGTGACTAAGTTTCCATCAACAACAGCTTCATCAACGGGAATATCTGCATACTGCCCTCCAGCACGGACAACATCTGGACTACAGGCAGGATAGGCAGAACATCGTTTACCGTTAAGAACATCGGCGGCAGCAAGTAATTGAGCGCCATGACAGATGGCAGCAATGGGTTTATTCGTGCGGGCAAAATGTTGCACCATTTGAATGACCGTTGCATTCAAGCGAATGTATTCTGGCGCTCGTCCGCCTGGAATGACCAGTGCATCGTAATTTTCGGCTCGAACGCCGTCAAAAGTGGCATTGAGGGTAAAATTGTGACCGGGCTTTTCGCTATAGGTTTGATCGCCTTCAAAGTCGTGGACGGCAGTGCGAACCTTTTCACCCGCTTTCTTGCCCGGACAGATCGCATGAACGGCATGGCCGACCATTTGCAGTGCTTGAAAGGGAACCATGACTTCGTAGTCTTCTACATAGTCGCCGACGAGCATGAGGATTTGTTTTCCAGACATAACTATACTCTTATCGATTAAATCTATTACCAATAATAAAAGGCGAGCGAAATCTTGCGACTTTGCCCGCCAGAACTATTGCTGCTTCTTGGTTCTTAGCTTGTAGGAGAAAATCTATGCTGCTTGCGGTTGCAATAGGGCACCTAACTGATCGATTCCCTTTTGAAGGTGTCGCGTGACTGTCATGGGACTGATCCCAATTTGCTTGGCAGCTTCTTTGCGAGGTAAATCCCGTAAAAATACGTATTCAATTGCGGCTTGAGTTTTTTCTTCAAGCTGACTCATGGCTTTTTGGAGTTGAAGGCGTTCTTCTGCGATCGCGGCTTCTACCTGACAGCGAGGATCGGGTAAGGTTTCGCCGAAGGTAATTTGACAATCTGCTGACTGAGCAACGGTTGCATCTAAGCTCACTAGCAGGCGATTTTGTTGCGCTAGTTGACATTCGTGCCACTCTTGAAGAGAAACGCCGAGTGCTTTAGCCACTTCGTGTTCTCTAGGCGAACGTCCCAGTTGGATCGCTAACTCTTTGCGGATAGTTTTGCCTTTGGCATAAAGTTCTTGCCAGCGACGGGGGATACGCATCACATGACCTTTATCGCGCAGGTAGTGAAGAATTTCGCCGCGAATGTAAGGAATAGCAAAGGAACTAAACGCGCAACCTTGTTGGGGATTGAACCGTTCGATCGCTCGAATTAAACCGATGAAACCAATTTGGACTAAATCTTCGTAGGATTCAGTGCATTGTCTGCTCAGACGATGGGCAACTTGGCGTGCTAGTCCGGCATTTAATTCAACCAGTCGATTGCGAAGTTTTAAAGAAGGATTGCGGGAGTAGGCGCTTAGAAGTTCAATATTACGAAGAGCAGAAGCCTGAGTAGTCATGAGTCTTATACTGTCAACAGCAGCAATTGATTTACTTAACTAATCCTTATTTTCAACATCTGACCCCTTCAGTACTATCGGCATTTCACTGAATTATTGAAAAGGCAATTTTTGTCTTTCCGTGTTTATGCGGTTCTTCAGGAGATATTATGCTAAACTATTAGGTAAATGCCAGTGTAATAAAGCTCTAGTCGCAAAATTATCAAAATTTGGTTCTTCAGGAGATATTATGCTAAACTATTAGTAATTAACTAAAAAATG
>CAYTUO010000385.1:0-4376 GCA_964441015.1 uncultured Pleurocapsa sp. | reverse complement strand
TGCTACGTTTAAAACTACGCCCACATCGCAGCTATCGAAGGCTAAACCGGAGCGTAAGATCCCGCCACGAGCGCTTTCTAATACGGCCACTTCAACGGTAGGGTCTTTGAGAATGACGCTCGCACTTTGAGGCCCCGTATTATCGCCTTTTTGGACTAAATATTCGTCAATATAAATGCCATCAGTTGTCGTGTAACCGACTACTTTTCCCGTTTGGCGATAGATATGGGCAATTAAGCGAGTCGTGGTGGTTTTTCCATTCGTTCCCGTAATGGCAATAATAGGAATGCGAGTTGGGGTTCCTGGAGGAAAGAGCATATCCAGCACGGGAGCCGCCACGTTACGCGGCAATCCTCGACTGGGAGCGACGTGCATCCGAAATCCAGGAGCGGCATTGACTTCCACAATTACGCCCCCAACGTCCCGCAGGGGTTTAGTAATGTCTGGTGTAACTACATCGATCCCTGCAATATCCAGACCGATGAGTTTGACTACCCGTCCGGCAATCCAAACATTTTCTGGGTGAATATCGTCGGTGCGATCGATGGCAATTCCGCCCGTACTCAAGTTAGCCGTGTCTCGCAGGTAGGCAATTTTCCCTCGCTCTAGTATCGTCTTGAGACTGTAGCCTTGGCGTTCTAGAACGGAAAGAGATGTTTTGTCTACTGTAATTTTTGTCAGGACATTATCGTGTCCTTCGCCCCGATTGGGATCGCGATTGGTTTCTTCGATGAGTTCTTCCACGGTTGATTTACCGTCGCCGACCACATGAGCGGGAATTCGTTCGGCAACCGCTATCACTTTTCCGTTGACCACTAAGACGCGATGGTCGCTGCCTTGGTAGTAGCGCTCGACAATAACCGAGCGACTTTTTGAGGCGGTACTTGCCAGAACGTAGGCTTCTTCAGCTTCTTTCCAGCTAGTGATATTAATCGTAATGCCTCGTCCGTGATTGCCATCTAGCGGCTTAATCACAATGGGATAACCACCTACATCTTCAATAGCCTCTTCGAGTTCGTCGAGATATTGGATGACGGCTCCACTAGGCACGGGAATGCCTGCATCTTGCAGAATCGTTTTTGTTCCTTCCTTGTCGCAGGCAAGTTCGACGGCCAAGATTCCAGAGTAATGACTCAGAGTCGCCTGAATGCGTTTTTGCTGAACCCCGTAGCCTAACTGAACCATCGCACGGGCACTCAACAGCATCCAAGGAATTTTTCGAGCTTCGGCTTCTTTGACGATGGTTTCCGTACTCGGGCCGAGTGCAGAGTTGGCGTGAAGATCTTTAAGATCGGCGATATCTTGTTCTAATTCTTCTTTCCCATAAATGCCCGTATCGACAATCGAGCGACAAAGCCTGACGGCTGCTCTGCCAGCATAACGTCCCGCTTGTTCCTCAAAATATTCAAAGACGACATTATACACCCCAGGAGTCGCTGTTTCTCGCGTGCGACCAAACCCCACTGGCATCCCCGCTAATTCTTGGAGTTCTAGCGCTACGTGCTCGACAATGTGTCCCATGTAAGTGCCTTGCCGAACTCGCTCAAAAAAACCGCCGCGACGGCCGGGAGAACAAAAGTGTTCTTCTAGGGTTGGCAGGATTTTCTCCAATCCTTCATAGAAGCCTGAGATTTCATTAGAGGGTTTATCTGCCAGATCCTCTAGATCGAGACGCATGATAATTAAATTTTTCCGCCGAATGCTCCAGTAGTTGGGCCCCCGTAGGGTTTGGGTTTTGAGAATCTTCATAAGTGCTGGTCAAAATGCCGAGATGAGAAGCAGAAGCGCCAAGCGACAGTACTAAATTGTCTCGCTTGCAGGAAACAATAGACTGTTCGCTATGAACAGTTTTTTTCAGATTTTGTTGGTTGCCAGTCTCCTCAAGTTTTTGGGACGGGTTTGTGAAAGTAGAGATGATAGCTATCTCCGTGAGAGAGAATATGAAGTCGCAGATTGTGCAAGCTGATAGGATCGGTAGCACCAACGTCTAATTGATTGGTATAGGACATTTCTCTTGCGTCCAGGATTGTCACTGTACCCCGTCCGATAACTCTCAGCCAGCCGTCTTTTTCAAATAAGGCGCAGGTATCTTCGTCAATGCCGATACCTAGTCGTTCGGGATGGGTGGAGATGGCGCTGAGTAAGCGAGCCATGCGATTGCGGTTATGAAAATGTTGATCGACGACAATCTCTGGGATGAAACCCAAGCCGATCGCCATATCGACTAAGGTACGATTGGGACATTCGCCGCTACTGCCACCCGCAATCATATGATGACCCATAATAGCAGCACCAGCACTGGTTCCAGCTAGGGTAATTTCCCCCTGTTGTACCCGTTGGCGGATGCGTTCCATTAGCGGAGTATCGGCAAGCAAGCCGCACAGTCGCAGTTGATCGCCTCCCGTCAAAAAGACCCCCGTACACTGTTCGATATACTCTTGGAAATAAGGATTTTCACCTTGCTCGCGATCGCGAATATCGAGAACTTTGGCCAATTTAGCGCCCATTTCTGCAAAAATCTGCTGGTAGCGATCGCCGATCAGCAGGGGTTCTCTCGATGCTGATGGGATAATGGCGATCGTGGCATCGCCTCCTCCGGCGCGAGTCCAAAAGGTGTGTAAAATTTCTTTTCCGTGGACTTTATCTTCAGCACCGCCGATCACCAATATGGCAGTTTTCGTCGATAGGGGCATATAGCTTTCTGGGATTTGAGTCTCTATTTGAAGCATATTATCGCTTTTAACCATAGGCATAATTTCAAGCTATTCAGTAATCAGTAATCACTAATCAGTAATCAGTTAGTTTAATCAATTAATATAAATAAGCTATTCAGATAATAGTTTAAGCTAAACTATCGCTAGAAAAAACTTTTAAAGTAACATTCCTAACAGCGACGAGTCAAAGATTCAGTGCAATTCGACATTATTACTCTTTTTCCCGATTTTTTCAGTTCTCCTCTTCAATCTGGATTACTTGGCAAAGCTTTAGCCAAAGAGATTGCTAGCGTCAACTTAATCGATCCTCGCGATTTTGCTTTTGACAAGCATCGACGGGTAGATGACGAACCCTATGGCGGAGGAGTGGGAATGCTACTCAAGCCAGAACCAATCTTCGCGGCTGTGGAATCGTTGGCGGTTTTGCCTAGAAGAGACATTATCTTAATGAGTCCTCAAGGTCAACCCTTAAATCAGTCTCTGTTGCAGAATTTAGCCAGCAATTACGACCAATTAGTTTTGATTTGCGGACATTACGAAGGGGTGGACGAGCGAGTAGTACAGTACTTAGTGACCAGAGAAGTGTCTTTAGGCGATTTTGTCCTTACTTGCGGCGAAATTCCCGCATTGGCAATCATCAATGGCGTGGTACGGTTACTACCTGGAACTGTAGGAAAAGTGGAATCCCTAAAGGCTGAAAGTTTTGAGGATGGCTTGCTCGATTATCCGCAGTATACTCGACCCGCAGTCTTTCGAGAATGGGCAGTTCCAGAAGTATTGCGATCAGGCAATCACCAGGAAATCGAGCGCTGGCGCAGACAAGAACAAATCAAAAGAACGAAAGAACGTCGTCGCGATCTCTGGGAAAAATGGCAAGCTAGTATCAGTTGTCAGTAATCAGTAATCAGTAATCAGTAATCAGTAATCAGTAATGGGAATTGGCGATCGCGTCCTGTTGAGCTACAAATAACTCTTTAATTCCCTTTTCGGCTAGATCCAAGATTTGATTCAACTGAGTTCGGCTAAAACTTCCCGATTCTGCCGTTCCCTGAACTTCGATCAGATCTAAATTCCCTGTCATAACTACATTAAAATCCACATCTGCCGCGACATCTTCAAGATAGTTCAAGTCTAAAAAAGGTTCTCCTTCAATCAATCCCACTGAAACCGCAGCGACGGGAAAGCGCAAGGGAGACTTGTCTAACTCACCTGTTTCTAACAGCTTCTCAATCGCTAAAGCTAGGGCAACATAGCTCCCAGTGATAGCAGTCGTCCGAGTTCCTGCGTCGGCTTGAATGACATCGGCATCAATATTGAGTGTTCGCTCTCCCAAGGCATTCAAATCGATGGAAGCCCGTAAGCTTCGTCCGATTAGTCGTTGAATTTCTTGAGTGCGCCCCGACAGTTTCATAAATTCTCGCGGTTGTCGTTCGAGAGTTGCGGCGGGTAGCATTCGATATTCTGCTGTTAACCAACCACTACCGCTATTGAGCAGGAATTTCGGGACTCCAGGTTGAACGCTAACCGTACAGATAACTTTGGTATCGCCACAGCACGCTAGGACGGAACCAGCCGCAAAACGGATGTAATTTGTCTCGAAACGTAAGGGACGAAGGCGATCGCTTGGACGACCATCAGGACGTTGCCAGGACATAAGTGATT
>CAYTUO010000384.1:0-4410 GCA_964441015.1 uncultured Pleurocapsa sp. | reverse complement strand
TCAGGAGTCGTAGAGACGTTGCACTGCAACGTCTCTACGCATTGCAACGTCTCTACTCCTTTTTCTTGCCTGCTAGAGCAGACACTCCGGATCGAATATGCTAGTATCTGGGATAAATTTATTTACGCTTCGATATCGATGGGCAAGGTTCTGGTATTGAATGCCTCTTACGAACCGCTCAATATCACTAGTTGGCGAAGGGCGGTCGTGTTGTTACTGAAAGGAAAAGCAGAGCAACTAGAACACAACGGTCAGTATGTCTACTCTGAGTTTCCGCTTCCGTCAGTGATTCGACTGCGGCACTATGTCCGCGTTCCCTACAAAGAAATCCCGCTAACCCGCCGCAATATTCTCGAACGAGATCGCCACACTTGTCAATACTGCAATTACAAAGGAGAACAACTCACCCTAGATCACGTCATTCCCCGTTCGCGAGGCGGGGGAGATACCTGGGAAAATCTGGTAACTGCTTGCGTGCGCTGCAATGTCAAAAAAGGCAACCGAACTCCGAAAGAAGCAAATATGCATTTGAGAACTCAACCCCGAAAACCCTACAGCAGCCTTCATTTTGAAATTGTCAAACACACTAGGGACAATCTCAACCAAGAATGGCGAAAATATGTGATTGGCATTAATTGAGGAACGGTCTATTGATTACGACAAGTTCCTTTTTTAATCTTTATAGGTTTCTTTAAACTTAACACTTTAGGAGCAGTTGCCACGATGTTTAGAAATTGGACGTTTGATGATTGGATGAACCATATTATCTTCTTTGGCACTATCTTACTTTTACTGTGGTCTTTCTTTCTCGCCTAGTACAGATTGCCCTTAAATAAACGTGCTAATTTTCGTTTGCAATGAGGAGTCGAACCATGCAACTCCTAGTCAATTCATTGTTGATCGCGCCTTGGATTTTACTACCTACTTCTATCGCGTTTGCAGAAGCTATTCCCTCGTCAATAGCCGTTGAAGAAAAGCCATTTTCTAGCCAACCCAATGAAAATTTTTTAACTAGAGAATTCATGGCTCAGAAAGATACAATCCCAGAAAGGAGAATCGTCAATTGGCGATCGCTACTCCGCTAGAGTACAGGAAGAATTTCCAATGGTAAGAGACGAAGAGGTTTTGGGAGGAGATGGAACAGCAAGCGGATCTTTTCGGGACAAGACTTTTGGCAGCAAGCGGCTATGCAGCAGATGGCGTTCGCAACCTGATGGTTACTTTGAACGAACAAGACGATTTCGATTTTCCTGCATGGCTTTCTACTCACCCAGATACCCAGGATCGCGTTCATTATTTAGAAGGAGCGATCGTGCAACAAGGACTTAACCGCTATGCTTACGAAGGAGTCACCAGACACAGAAAAATGCAACAGCGAGTCGTGAATCTTTGGGTAGAGTATCAAAAAGTACAAGGAGCTAAGGAAGAAGGGGAAAAGAAGGGCGATCGCTAGCACTCGACTCCTCAATTCTAATACTGATAGTGCTAGCCTAGAAAAGGAAAAACGGAAATTTTAAGTCTCTAATTTTGACGGTTATGAATAGGGTCGTCGTCGGCTTGTCGGGTGGGGTTGATAGTTCTGTTGCTGCTGCCACCCTCCACCATCAAGGATACGAAGTCATTGGTCTTACTCTATGGTTGATGAAGGGTAAAGGTCAGTGCTGTTCTGAAGGAATGGTGGATGCGGCGACGATTTGCGAACAATTGGCAATTCCCCATCACATCGTCGATAGTCGTGACGTTTTTCAGGCAAATATTATCGATTATTTAGTGTCGGGTTATGAAGTCGGGATTGCCCCTCTGCCTTGTTCTCAGTGCAACCGAGCGGTAAAATTTGCGCCGATGTTGCAATATGCCACCGAACAGTTAGGGTGCGATCGCATTGCGACAGGACACTATGCTCGCATTGGTTATGACGAAACAACCCAACGCTATCAATTATTACGAGCCGTCGATCGCACTAAAGATCAATCCTACTTCCTCTATGACCTCACTCAAGAATTATTGGCAGCCTCCATCTTTCCTTTAGGCAACCAAACCAAAGAAGAAACTCGACGAATTGCTGGACAATTTGCTCTAAAAACGGCTCAAAAACCGGATAGTCAGGATTTGTGCCTGATCGAATCTCACGGTTCCATGCGGGCATTTCTGGACAAATACATCAACCAAAAAGAAGGGGAAATCGTCGATCTCGATGGCAAGGTTCTAGGCAAACACAACGGCATCCATCACTATACCATCGGTCAGCGAAAAGGGTTGGGAATTGCTGCGGCTGACCCCTTATATGTGGTTAAACTAGATCCCGTGATGAATCGGGTTGTCGTGGGAAATCGCGCTAATGCTGGAAGTTCGGAATGTACTGTCGGACGCATGAATTGGGTCTCTATTCCCGAACCATCTGCCCCCATTCGGACTCAAGTTCAAGTCCGCTATCAATCAACCCCCGTCTTAGCCAGCGTCATTCCTCTAGGAGAATCGCGCGTTAAACTGGCCTTTGACGAGCCTCAGTTTGCCATTACGCCCGGACAAGCGGCAGTTTTATACGACGGAGAAGTTTTGCTTGGCGGCGGGATTATTGAAAAGCAAGCCTAGAAGACTCTTTTTGAGACAGTTTAGACTACTATAGTGAATAGTTATAGAGTTTTTAAAGGCTATCGATCTCCACCATGCTGAAAACTTTTTCTGCCAAGACTTCTCCCACCGTCCTAGCTTCTGTAGCTGACTATTTCAAGGTACTTTCCGAGGTCAGTCGCCTTCAAATTTTGAGTTGTTTGCGATCGGGCCCGATGAACGGAAAAGAAATTACCGAAGCGACAGGGTTAGGACAAGCTAATCTGTCAAAACACTTGAAAGCACTGGCTCAAGCGGGAATTATCTCTCGCCAACCCCAGGGAGTGAGCGTCTATTACGAGATTGCCGATCCCATGATTTTTGAATTGTGCGAGTTAGTCTGCGATCGCATTAGCCACCAAATGCAACAACGGGCTAAAGAATTCGAGCAGTTTACAGCTTTTACGACCTCATCCTAACAACGCTTAGCAAGTCCGTGGTTAAATGTCGAGTCAGGCTACAATACCTAGATAAACCCCCCAAGACTATATTTACTTTTGCTATAAAAGACGAAGCGGAGTTAAACGATAACGGCTATGTCTTCCTCCTCAATGCTCGAAACCACGTCCACCAAAATCTTTAATGCTAATAGCTTTTCTGTATTTGCCTCTGTCGGGATTCACGCACTGGTGCTAGGAATAGCTTTGCCTGGGTTATCGATATTCGGGTCAAAAGAAAAGTCAGCAAGCGATCGAAATGTGGGGTTAATTGAGTTAAGTGCTGCTGAGCAAAGCCGTTTGCCAAGCTTGTCGCCTGAGCCTTCCCTGGATACGCCAGCTGATCGCGATCTCTCTTCTCTCGATAGCTCCCTTCTCAACATCCCATCTTCTTTACCGCCGTCGTTTCCTAGCGCAGATGCCTTACCTTTGCCGCCCTCTCTCCCCAGCGCGGATGGATTACCTCAGCTACCCTCTCTTCCTAGCGTAACATTTGGGAATAATATTCCCATCGCCATTCCACCGCGATCGCTACCCCCTGCACCTCCTCCGGGAGCTTTACCCGCGCCTCCTTCCCTACCCTATAGCTATGCGCCTCCTCCTCAAAACATTCCTGCTAATGAAGCGCTACGCCCTAATTTTGAGTCTGTAAGAGAACCCATCGATCCTAGAGACTTAATTAATCGAAGAGTTCCTACCTTTAGTCAAAATGATACGACGACACCCCGATATTATTATGAAGCGCCGCCACAAACGGCTGTCAATCCCAATTTAAGACAAAATCCTACGCCAGCTAACCCGATGGAAACACTTCGAGAACAGCGCATTCGTCGATTAGTGGCTGAAAGCATCCAAGGTGCAGAGAGTCTCATTGCAGATAGAACGAATACCAGCAATGAAGAAGCCATGAGAAATAATCTGAACTGGATGACGAAGGTAGGAGAGGTCAAACCAACAGCGATAACGATTGCCGGAACTTATCCCCAATCTGCCTGTATCAGAAGACTTGAAGGAACAAGTGTTTATGGGGTGATGATAGATGCTCAAGGAAGAGTGACGAATTCTCCTTACCTTCCTTATTTAATTAAGAGTGCAGGCTACCCGGTTTTGAATCAACAAGCGCTTAAAGATATTCGAGGGGGCAGTTTTACGAATGCAACTGGACAACCCCAACCCTATCGGGTAACAGTAAATTTTACTTACAACGCGAAAATCTGTCCCTCTTTAACCCTTGCTCAGCCAGAATCTACGAGGGATAAACCCGCTAGAGAATTGGAACCCCAAAAACCTGTACCAGAAACCTCTAGCCCTGCGCCAGCGACTCCAGAAAAAGTACCAGCAGCGACTGAACTTGCACCAGCAA
>CAYTUO010000383.1:0-4412 GCA_964441015.1 uncultured Pleurocapsa sp. | reverse complement strand
ACAACCACGAATTTTTATCGATTCAATACTAGCTTTTCCACAAATTCCACAGGCACTGGTTGTAAAAAAATGACGTTCTAGAGATGGCAAATTAAGCTGTAATCCTTCTCTTAACTGAATGTTAACGATATTGTAGCGTTGTTCGCCATCTAGATTTGGCTCGACACAGTAACTAATTTTTTCGATATCTTCTTGCCGATTAATGACTCCTTCACTGTAAAGAAATCCAGCCGCTAGCTCGAAATCTGCTCCTGGCGTTCGCATCGTAATTGCAACAGTTTGTTGGGAATTAACTAGGCGAATTTCTAAGGGTTCTTCTGTGGCAAGATAATCCGAACGAGAACGAATTTTACTATTTTCTATCACCCAGACTTGAGATTTAGTTTTGCTTCCAGGAGCCTCTTTCATAAGTTAAGTTTGTGTGTGACAAAATTTTTACATTTCTATTTATGTTACTTATGAAAAAGTTTTTTCTAAATTAAGTCTCATCAAGAGTATTATAAATAAACATTTATCGCTTTTAAATAACTGATAACTAAATAATCTCAAAAAAGCGTTATGATAACCAAGAGAATTTTAGTCATTGATAACGAACAGTATATTCAAGAGGTTACCCAAATTTGCTTAGAAACTGTCGCAGGCTGGCAGGTGATAACAGCGAGTTCGGGGTTAGAAGGCTTGAACAAGGCAGAAAGCGAACAACCGGACGCTATTTTGCTCGATCTGATCATGCCAGAGATGGATGGATTGACGACTTTTGAAAAGTTGCAAGAAAATCCATTAACTCGTCAGATTCCAGTCATTTTTCTGACAGCAAAAGTTTCAGTAGCTAGCGATCGCCGCGATCGGGAATCGGGTTTGGCAGTAGCGATCCCCAAGCCTTTTAATCCTTTGGAATTAGCGAATCAAATTGCAGAAATTCTCGACTGGACAGTCTAGCTTATCCGAAACTCAAAAGATTTTCTAGGTTGCAGATTATCGATCCCAAATCCTCACAATTTCCTCAAGATTTTTTGATAATTTAAAAGTAAGTCTCTCACTCAAATTATGCGATCCCTAAGCAGATGCAAGCAGCAATTTAGTGTTTGAACGACTTATTGGCGCGATCAGAGGAAATTGTCATGATACTCAACGAAAATCAAACTTGGTGCCCGCCTGTTGAATTGATAGCAACCGATACAGAATTAATTTTAAAAGTAGAAATTCCAGGAGTCAAAATTAAAGACTTGGACGTTCGCACGAGTAAAGATAGGATTTCAATTACTGGCAAACACCACGAACAACATTTCGCTAACGAAAAAGAACTAATTCCCTCGCAACTGCACTACGGACAGATTCAATGTACCGTTCAGCTACCTGTACCGATTCAAAACGAGCGTGTCGAAGCGGAATTAGTTGATGGTATTTTGTCCCTGACTCTGCCTAAAGCCCAAAAACAGGAAAACACCACAAACAAGGAAAATAAACCGGAGAGATTCGCTCTATTTTCAACCTAGTTGCCTATAGCTAGTTAGCGATCGCTCATCCTCACAAATTCCTCAAATTGTTTTTCTAATCTCAAAGTAGACTATCGGAGGGAAAAATTAAGCATGAACGCAGAAGAAACAGCTAGAGAACTAATGGCTCAACAGCGTCAGCAGGAAGCGCATCGCCAGGAGTCTATGTTAAATCGCTCGGAAGAAGAGTTAGAAACTGTTAGCACTTCCGCCATCGCAGAAGAAGCTAGGGAACTCATGGCAGAGCAACGCCAGCAAGAAGAACACCTACAAGAGTCTATGCTCAGCCGAGCCGAGGAAGAGGTGCATTCTCCTAATAGTTGATTGCTAGATTTGGCGAACGATAATCCTGGTCAATTTAGCTGACGGAAGAACTTAAAATATTACCTTTTTTTAACCTTGGTACGAGCAATTAAACTAACTGAGGAGTAGAGGAAAAATGACTTGTCAAATTAATCGCAAGACTTGGTTGTTAATCTTCTCTACTCCTTTGATTTTTCAGAAGGGTGATTATGCCATGTCTAACACAATTAAAAAAGATGAGAAGAGTTTAACTTTAAAAGACTATCTAAATATCATTTGGAAATATCTCAATCAACCCCTATTTGATTCTAACGTTAGACTAATTCTCAATTTCAAAGAATTCAAAGAATATTTTTTGCAGACCCAACTTTTGGAACGCTGCTGGAATCTAGAGTATATCCAATTTTTAGAGCATTGTTGGAATCTAGAGTTTGAATCAGAAAAACCTAAAAGCGAAACTCTGTAAGAATTTTCTTCATGTTAAACAATTAGTAAAGCCATCCTGTTTTTTGACTCATCCTAGAGTGCATTTAAAAGGATAATTTTCATCTCACGCAAAGGCGCAGAAAGAAGGCCAAGAAAGTTATCTCTATAAACGTCGCTTGGGATAAGTTTTTTCGATAATGCTTGATTTTTATATTTAATACAAAAAAGTAATTTTTAAAACAAAATAGTTTATAATAAAGACAATAAAAAAAGAATAATCTTAACTCAAATGCCTATTAGGCTATCCAAAGAAAATATCAAAAAGAGGAGGAAAGCCATGAGGATTTTTCAAGAGTTACAGCAGAGCATTCAAGAAATTTGGAAGAGCATTTTAAGGATTTTTAGCCCTAAAGATGACAACTATCCAGAGACCGGAGTTCAGCCATTTGAGGGCGAATCATTTGAAGAAAATGAATAGTATTGATAGGCTATTAGCTATTAATCCAAGTTGTTAATTATCTGAGTAACAAAGGTAAAGGAATGCCATAAAATCTCCTCCTTCAAACAAATTGGAGGGGGATTGAAGACACATTCTCAGTCTTTATTGCATTGATTCACAATACCTTCTGCTCGATCAAAAAGCTTAATGACTTCATCTGCATTAATCAGACGTTTGAGAATAACCTGTCCAAAAGGTCGCGCCGGATCGACTTTCTCGGAAATTGGCTTAACTTCCACCATTAAAACAGCATCTTCAACCTGATAGAGCCATAAAATTTCGCCTTTTTCGATAATTCCTAAGTTTAGGCGTTGAATAGTGGGTCTGCGTCGCCAAGCGTTTTCGTCCCACAGTCCGCCAAACTCCCAAACGCGCTCGAAAGTCCATCCATCAGATAAGAAGAAGTATTTCACGGTAGTTTATCCGTTTACCTTTCTAGATTAGGCTAGGAAAAAGACTTAGTTTACATTACCCCTAGAAAAACGGCTAGAGAGGGTCGGCAAAAAAAAATTTTTGCCCATTGCTGCTAGCGTTCCTCATCCGGTTGAAGAACGTTGTATTTTTATGAACTTACCAAACTGGATCACGATTTCCCGTCTATTAGGATTGCCATTTATCTTTTATTTTTTGCAGGTGCCAACCCCTCAAAATCGCTGGATTGGGTTGATCGTCTTTTTGATTGCGGCGAATACGGATTGGGTTGATGGTTATTTAGCTCGGAAACTCAACCAAGTCACAGAAATGGGAAAGTTCCTCGATCCTTTGGTAGATAAGCTACTGGTCTTAGGCCCCCTATTAACATTAATTGAATTAGGAAAAATTCCGGCTTGGGGAGTGTTTTTAATCTTGGGAAGAGAACTGGCGATCGCGGGTTGGCGCGTCAATCCCAACTTGACAGGCGATCCCAACATCCAAGGCGCTAATCTCTGGGGCAAACTGAAAACTGTCAGTCAAATGGTTGCGATCGCGCTTCTCATTGCTCCCTTATCCGAAGCTTGGACAGTGCCTTCACTGATAGCTTTTTGGGTTTCTGTAATTCTAACTTTGATTTCTGGAGCGATCTATCTATTGCCGCCAACTGAAGCGAAGAGCGCAGCTAAATCTAAGGGGTGAACGGTACTCACCCCAAGGGAAACTACACGATGGCAGGTTCCAACAATCTTACCTTAGAAAAGCCAAATTCTCTGGCAATTTTCTCTCCGTTTTCTTCGCTTTGGATGACTCGACTGGTCAAGATATAGTATTTGCCAATTTTTTCGTAATTGTCTGTAAACTCGCTTCGTCCTGCTTTGACTTCGCCTGTTTTGGGGTCATGATAGATAGAATCATAGCAATGGGAGAGATAACCTTCGCCTGTATCGTGACTGCTAAAGGTGTGGATAGTCACTACGACTCCATGTAGGTGACGATGAACGAAACAGACTTCGTTATTGCGAACTTTATAGCGATCGCCTGCCGACTTTCCGCCCAGGAGAATTTCTACTGCCCCAGTTTCATCCGTTTCGCCATAAATAAAGGTATTTTTGCCGTGAGTCTCTTCAAATGACCTGCGGATGCGATGAATGGCTATTTCCCATAACTGACCGTGAATTTCCTTCTTGGCCTGCTCATCCGCTAGATCGAATACCTCAGCACTGAGATCCCGATTGACGCGAGCTTTAGCGGAAAAAACCTCGCCTCCCCGCTTA
>CAYTUO010000382.1:0-4428 GCA_964441015.1 uncultured Pleurocapsa sp. | reverse complement strand
AACCCCATCTAAACTTGGTGTTCTAGATGGGGACTGCGCTCAACATTTTGTTCAACGATAAACTTTGCTGTTGTTACCATAAATCCCGATCTAACCAACTCGATTAAGCTGCGATCGCTCAATGATATCTATTGCATCTATTATACAAGGGTACGCCCAAGGCTATTTTTTGATGGCAGATGAATCAGGGGAATTAGGCTGGTATACTAGCCGTCAACGAACGTTAATTCCCCTAGACGAGCGATTTCGTTATCCCAAATCTTTACGTCGCGCTTTAAACCAGGAACGTTTTACAGTAGCAATTAATCGAGATTTTGAAGCAATTTGTCAAGGATGCGCTAATCGGGAGTCTACCTGGATTTCTTCAGACTTAATGGAAATTTATCTAGCACTCTACCAAGCAGGTTGGGCCTATAGTTTTGAAACTTGGGAAGGCGATCGCTTGGCAGGAGGGATTTTAGGAATTGTCATCCGAGGGGTTTTTATTGGGGAATCCATGTTTTATCGCATCCCTGAAGGCTCAAAAGTGGCAATGGTCAAGTTGGTCGAACATCTAAGAAGTCGAGGATTTATTTTATTTGATGCTCAATTACAAAATCCTCATTTAGAACGATTTGGCTCATATATTGTTAGCGATAAAGAATATCAATTGTTATTACGAAAAGCCTTAAAGCATCAAGGTAATTTTAGTTAGTTAGAGAGTAGGTTAAACTCTTAGCAGTAGTCAGTAATCAGTTATCAGTGTCAGGAGTTCAGTACAGACGTTGCACTGCAACGTCTGTACAGGAGTTCAGTAGTAGTGCGAGCGTCCCGCTTGCTAGTTCTTAGTCCTTGGTGATTGGTAACTGGGAATTAGTTCACTGATAACTGGTAACTGGTAACTGTCTCCCCACACTCCCCATTCCCTATCTAATATTCTAGTTAGGTGCAGATGCAAATTTTGGTGCTAAGGATTTTTCAAGGGGTTTTTCAGTTGATTGTGCTGAAATAGTGGAAATAGGGACTAACTGTACTGCACAGGCTTTTAATTCTGGTTCTAGCGAAATGGGACAAGCTTCTGGGTGAGTGAGACTATTGGCTTCTGCATTATCTGCCCAAAGTGCGCCCCAGTGCATGGGCACAAAAACTGTACCAGGCGCGATCGCTTTAGTGATTTTAGCGGGAAAACGGGCATTTCCACGGCGCGATCGCACTTCGATCCGATCTTCATCTTTAATCCCCAATTTTTCTGCATCGCGGGGATGAATTTCTAGAAAGGGGTTAGGATGCATCTTGGTAATTTTCTCAATTCGTCCCGTCCGAGTCTGGGTATGCCAATGACCGTACAATCTCCCCGTCGTCAAAACAAAAGGATAATCTGCATCTGGTGGTTCGGCTAATCCTTTTGAATGATAGGCTGCAAATTTCGCTCTTCCATCGGCAGTATTAAAACGCCAATCTGTATATAAGCGCTTTCCTTTGGGCTTTTCCTCCTTTCCCTTGAATAAATTGGAAAGAATGCCTGTTTGAGAAGAGTTACCTTCTTCCTCTTTCTCCCTCTCCCCCTCTTGTTCCAGGGGAAGGGGCCATTGAAGAGGCCCTTCTTGTTGCAGTCGTTCGTAATTAATTCCCGTCATGTCACAAGGACGATTGCGAGTCACCTGTACGAATTCTCGATGCACCGCAGCCGAATCAGCAAAGTTAAACTGTTCGGCAAACCCCAAGCGACGGCCAACTTCAGCAAAGATTTCCCAGTCGGCTTTTGCTTCTCCCGGACAATAGCGGAACTGGGGACACAGGGTCACTACCCGTTCGGAATTGGTCATGGTTCCCGTTTTTTCGCCCCACTGCGCCGCCGGTAATAAAACATGAGCATAAGCTGCCGTTTCTGTCGGATAGTATGCATCTTGAGAGACAGTAAAGGGCGACTTGAGGAGGGCTGCTTTTGTCCGTTCTAAATCCGGCATACTGACGGCGGGATTGGTTGCTGCAACCCATAATACCCCCACTTCACCCGTTTCTAAACCTGTCATCATACTCCAGGCATCCCGCCCCGGATTCGCTGAAATTCGTCCCTCTGGAAGTTGCCACAATTGCTCGATTTCAGAACGATGTTGAGGATTTTTGACCGTGCGATAACCCGGAAGAAGGTGCGCCAGTCCGCCTGCTTCCCGTCCTCCCATTGCATTGGGTTGTCCTGTCAGAGAAAAGGGCCCGGCACCTGGTTTGCCGATGTTTGCAGTCATTAAGTGCAGATTAATAATGGTGCGGACTTTTGCCGTTCCTTCAGAAGACTGATTGACTCCCATCGACCACAGGGAAAGAACCCGTTCTGATTCTGCCCAATAACGGGCCGCTTGTTCTAGATGATCGATAGGAATGTCACATTTACGGGCAACTATTTCGGGAGGATATTGGCTGATGACTTCTGCATAGGCGGGGAAGCCTTGGGTACACTCATCGATAAAATAGGTGTCAATTGCGCCCCAACGCATCAGCAAGTGGGCAATGCCGTTGAGTAAGTCGATATCAGTACCGGGTTTAATGGCGAGATGAAGGTCTGCTGCTTCCGCCGTTTTGGTATGACGGGGATCGACCACGATCAGTTTAGCTTGACGATCGCGCTTGATATGTTTGTGGAGACGATTGAAGATGATGGGATGGCATTCGGCGGTATTGGTGCCAATTAAAAAAGCACAATCGGTTAATTCCAGGTCGTCATAACAACAGGGAGGCCCGTCAGAACCGAAACTTTGAAGGTAACCTGCGACAGCCGAGGACATACACAGGCGAGAATTCGCATCGAAGTTATTGGTTCCCAGGCATCCTTTGATCAATTTTTGGGCGATGTAGTAGTCCTCCGTTTGGAATTGACCGGAACCGTACATACAAATCCCGTCGGCACCTTGGGTAGCGATAACGGTGCGAATGCGATCAACGATGCGATCGAAGGCTTCATCCCAACTGACTCGACGAAAGGGTTCGGATAAAGATTCCCGCATCATGGGATACTTGAGGCGATCTTTGTCTAATGATTCGCTAATTGTTGCCCCTTTGACACAAACCATGCCTTGACTGGAGGGGTGAGAGCGATCGCCGACGACTTTCCAAATGGGATTTCCTTGACTATCTCGATGGGTGGCACGTCCCGATGCAGCAGGCGGAGAAACTTCTAATCCGCAACCAACACCGCAGTAAGGACAGAGGGTTTTAACTGAGTCAGTCATAGGATTTTAGATTTTTACTCGTGTCGCAAGTTTAGTTTAATAGATCGCTTTTGCAAAGCTTTATCTAGATGGTCTTTATATTCTTTTCAATAAACTGTAATCGTCAATACAAATTGACGGATTCATTACTTCTTATGAATCTTTCTGATGCAGGTTACGCATTTTCTCCTATGAATAAGGAAGATAAAAAAGCTACACCTCTCAGTTGTTGGATGAAAACTGTAGAAGCATAGCTCTTTTTCTAAAGTCTTTAAATTTTCTAGGCAATAGGGAGATTAATTAGTAGGCGGTGCTGGTGCAGTTGGTTCGGGTTCTGTCATGCTTCCTGTATCGCTGGGTTGACTTGCGTCCGTTGGCTCCTCTTTCAGGTCAGATTTGAGAGGATCGCTAGGTTGAGTCTCCTCTGGAACAGCACTCTCTGGCGAGGAAGGCGCTTCTGTTCCTTCAGGCGTTACGGGTTCAGTACCGGGCTGCGTTTGTTCTAGTTGTGTTTCATCGGCAGGAAGTGTTTGCTCTTCGGTGGGTTGGCTGCACGCTCCCAGAAATACTGTCCAACCAAGCATTAAGGATAAAGCAATTATTTTCCGTTTCATCGTAAAACCTCCTAAAATTTTCATCATTCAATTGAGTTGAGCTAGTTTTGAATCATTTGTTGAACTTGCTGTTGCAGTGATGGATCTTGCTGAATCGCCGCAAAAATTTCGTTAAAACGCTGTAAATCTAATCCTTGAGCCTGAACTGCTTCTTTTTTCTTTGAATCAGCTTCTTGGACAAGTTGGGTTACTTGAGCGTTGGCTTGTTCGTAGTTTTGTTTTTCTTCTTGGCTCATCTCGGCACTTGGCTGAGCCGTAGAGCTATCTTGAGATTTTCGGATTTCAATGTATCTTTCGGCGCTAAGTCCTGTATTTTCAACAGCTTGCGCCATCCGACCTTGATAGTCTTGCTCGATGGTCAGTATTTGTTTAACCGCATTGGCAAATTGCTGGAGTTCTTCTGACGAAACCTCTTTCTGTGGGGCTGCTGGCTCCTGACTGGCTGGCTCCTGACTCGCTGGAGCTTGTTCTGTCGTAGTCTGGGCGCGGGCAGGCAAACCCACTGCAAACAGCAGGGTAATTAAAAAACTACCCGTCAATAGTTGCTTATACATGATACTTTTCCTTTGATGACTGGCAGCATTGCTATAAGCGGCGACTCATAGCACAATAGGCTTTCTGAGATTGCA
>CAYTUO010000381.1:0-4434 GCA_964441015.1 uncultured Pleurocapsa sp. | reverse complement strand
AATGGTTTGTAAGCGATGAAGTATTTTCTGAGATTAACTGTTTTCTTATTAGCATTAGCTATCTTAATTTTTCCTTTACCCGCACTAGCCGCGAGTTCTTCGAGTGTTACTGGTGCAAGTGCAAGCTTTGAAGATAAAAATCTGAGCGGTCAGGATTTTTCCGGTCAAAACTTACAAACGGCTCAATTTACCAATGTGGATTTGACTTCAGCTAATTTTACTAATGCTGACTTGCGCGGAGCAGTTTTTAACGGTTCTGCTTTGGAGGGAACGAATTTGCACGGAGTCGATCTCACCAATGGTCTTGCTTATCTGACTAGCTTTAATGGTGCGGATCTCAGCGATGCGATTTTGGCAGAAGCGATTATGTTGAGAACTTCCTTTGATAAGGCAAATATTACCGGTGCTGACTTTACGCTGGCGGTTCTAGATGGCGATCAAGTTGCCAAACTTTGCGCCAATGCTTCTGGGGTAAATTCTAAAACAGGTGTAGAAACACGACAATCATTAGGGTGTAATTAATGGCAAGAAAACGAGTTGGTGTTATCGGTGGTGGACAACTAGCTTGGATGATGGCAGAAGCGGCCCAAAAGCTAGGGATCGATTTAGTTATCCAAACGCCCCATCCCGATGACCCAGCCGTTAAAATTGCGACTGAAACGATCTTTGCTGCCGTAGATGATGGGTTGGCAACGGCTAAGTTAGCGTCTTGTTGCGATGTCATTACTTTTGAGAACGAGTTTGTTAATCTGGAAGCCTTAAAACCTTTGGCAGAGAAAGGCGTATGCTTTCACCCTAGCTTGGATGCTCTGTCACCTTTATTAGATAAATATCACCAACGCTGTTACCTCAAGGAAATTGGCTTACCTGTTCCCCGTTTTATCGCATTAGACACCGGAAAGAATTTCCCAATTGCCAATGACCAGTCACCCGTCACCGATTCCCAATTCCCCCTCGTTCTCAAAGTCCGCCGCCACGGTTACGATGGTCAAGGAACTTATATTATCGGCGATCGCGATGCGCTAGAAGCCACCTGCAAGCGTCTAGAAAACACGCCATTGATGATAGAGGAATTTATTCCTTTTGAGCGAGAATTAGCGGTTATAGCCGCTCGTAGCGTTGCTGGAGAGATCGTTGTCTATCCGGTTGTAGAAACTTACCAGAAAGATCGGGTTTGTCATTGGGTCATTGCTCCAGCCGATCTTACACCGGAAATCAAGCTGGAAATCGAAAGAATTGCCCGTCATTTACTCGAAAAATTACAATTTGTAGGCGTTTTTGGGATTGAGCTATTCCTAACTCAAGATGGCAAACTATTAGTCAATGAAATTGCACCGCGAACCCATAATTCGGGGCATTATACCCTGGATGCTTGCGAAATCTCCCAGTTTGAGATGCAGTTACGGGCCGTTACGGGTTTGTCATTGGCAACGCCTGCTTTAAAATGTTCTGGGGCAGTGATGGTTAATTTACTGGGTTACGAACACTCCCAGAGCGATTATCAGGAAAAACGCGCCCAGATCGCAGCAATTGGACAATCTTACCTTCATTGGTATAGTAAGACCGAATCTCGTCCCGGACGCAAGCTAGGCCACGTGACAGTTTTATTAGAGCAAAACAACAAATCACCTGAAAACTTGCAACGGCAATTGCTAGGAATCGCTGAAAAAATCGAATCGTTGTGGTACGGTTCGTAGTTGTACTTTAGCAGCAAAATGCCAATCCCCGCGATCGCAAATCAGGGGCAATATAGAGATAGATTCTGCTAGAGCAATTATCCCTCTATGAAAATCTTAATTGTTGAAGATGAGATCGAAATCGCCCAACTGATTCAACAAACTCTAGAAAGAGAAGCTTTTTCTTGTTGCATTGCCACTAATGGTTTAGAAGCATTAGAGATTTTTCAACAACAGTATCCCGATGTAATTATTCTCGATCTCATGCTTCCTGGTTTGGATGGATTAGAAGTTTGCACCAGAATCCGGCAAAAATCCAGTCAAAAAGACCCCTATATTTTGATGCTAACTGCTAAAGGAGAAGAGATCGATCGCGTCATTGGTCTTTCTACTGGTGCAGATGATTATTTAGTAAAACCTTTTAGTCCAAGAGAATTAGTTGCGAGAGTTAGGGCACTATTGCGGCGCAGTTTGCGTCAAGTCGAACAGCAGCATCAGCTTTATCGCACGCCACATTTCATCGTCGATTTAGACCAACACGCCGCTATCCGTAAGTTAGACTTCCAAGAAGAACCCCTCGATCTAACCACACTTGAATTTAATCTTCTGGCAACTTTTATCAGTTATCCGGGTCGAGTTTGGAGTCGCGCTCAACTGATTGATAAATTATGGGGAAATGATTTTTTTGGGGAAGATCGCGTCGTCGATACTCATATTAGACGATTGCGGAAAAAAATTGAACCCGATCCCGCTAATCCTACCTTTATTAAAACCGTTGTTGGGGTTGGTTATAAATTTGAAGATGAAGGATGAATTCTGGAGGCTAAATTCAGAATTCTGAAAGATAAATACAATGACAAAACTCAGTTTAGGAACGCGCTTATTTTTCTCTCACTTGCTAGTCATGGTTGTGGGATTGGGAAGTTTTATTTTTATTGCCAAACTTTCTTCTCCTCAAATGTTTGTTATTCGCCTAGAACAGTTAGAAAGAAGAGGTTTTTTTACAATTCATTCCGCCCGAACGTATCTAGTAGAAGGTTTTAAAACCGCCTGGAATAGTAGTGCGATCGGATCGGTAATTGTTGGAGCAACAACAGCAGGAGCGCTCAGCTATTGGGTTTCCAAACGTATTACTAAACCCGTTAAACAAATGAAAGAAATTACTCAGAAATTTGCGGCGGGAAATTTACAAGAAAGAATGCCAGAAAGTGAAATTCCCGAACTCAATCAGCTAGCCAATAGTTTTAATCGCATGGCAAGCAGTTTAGAAGATGTAGAAAAAAGACGACGAGAATTAATTACCGATCTTACGCATGAATTACGAACGCCTTTAACAGTAGTTCGAGGATATTTAGAAGAATTAGCGGATGGTTCAATTGCACCTTCATCGGAGTTATATTTGCGTTTAGTGAGAGAAACTCGACGTTTGGAACGATTGACCAACGATTTACAAGAACTTTCTAAAGCAGAAGCTGGCTCTTTATCAATCGATCTAAAAAAGGTTAATTTATATCCGTTATTAAAATCTTTAACCGAAAAGTTTTCCGATCAATTATTAGATGAAGGCCCCGTATTACAATTAGATTGTCCGAGTGATTTACCGCCCGTTTTGGCCGATCTCGATCGCGCGGAACAAATCCTAGTCAATCTGTTAGGAAATGCGCTGCGTTATACAGAGCAAGGCTCAATTAGGCTTCGGGCTTGGCGAGATAAAAATTGGGTTTGGATTGCCGTTATCGATACAGGAATAGGGATTGCAGCAGAAGATTTACCTTTTATTTTCGAGCGCTTTTGGCGTGCCGATAAATCCCGTGCTAGTTGCTCTGGGGGAACCGGAATTGGACTGGCGATCGCACGTCGTTTAGTTGAATTACAAGGCGGCCAAATAGAAGTTGAAAGCGAGTTAGGGGTTGGAAGTACCTTTCGTTTTTCGCTTCCGGTTGCTTGAAAGGTTTGTCAATCTTCCAACAGCTTACATCACTTATCGAAATTGGGATTAGTTTCTTTCTCTTGACTGGCGGCCTCTAACCAAGATTGCATCGCTCGAAGTTGTAAAATAGCATCGGCATAAGCTTGCTCGACTGCATCCAAGGTGACTCCATAAGTGACAAAGCGCAAGACAACGGGAGCATACATCGCATCAGCAATGGTAAAGTGACCGAAAAGAAAATCGCCACCTGCACCAAAATTTTCTCGACAATCTCGCCAAATGGTGGTAATGCGATCGATATCTGCTTGTACGGCAGTCGTCATGCCTTGACCGGGAAGTCTAGCGCGACAGTTCATTGGCATATGGGTGCGTAAATTTTGGAAACCCGCGTGCATTTCGTGACTCACCGATCGCGCGATCGCCTTTGCCGTGCTATCTTTGGGCCAGAGACTAGGCTCAAACTGTTCGGCAATATACTCGCAAATCGCCAAAGATTCCCATACTTTAACATTTCCGTGATGCAGGACTGGGACTTTTCCCGCCGGAGAATATTTCAAGATCTCTTGGCGACTGCTGGGGGTATATAGAGGGATGCGGATTTCTGTAAATTCTAACTCCGCCTGCTTCATGACCAACCACGGACGCAATGACCAGGAGGAGTAGTTTTTATTGCCGATGACCAGAGTAAGTTGAGCCATTTTATTTGGGAATATTCCTCCAAAGCCGATATAGTGGTAAGTTCAGAGATAGAGTGTGGTTTTATTCTAATGATTACGATTGCCTTACCTAAAGGAGCGCTTTTAACAGATAGTATTAAACTTTTTAAAA